>JAFGTU010000439.1 GCA_016933985.1 Sedimentisphaerales bacterium
CTTTAGAAGTAGTGGTGTGAGTGAGAGCGTAGTTCTGCGTTCACGAAGTACAGATTCAAAAGCTGAAAAACCGGAGAAGTCCGAGAATTGAAATGACAGTTCCGAAATCGCGTTTGCAGAATCGCAATCCCAAAAAAAGGCCGTGAACACGAAGTTCACGGCCCCAGTTAAGCAAACTCCTTTTTGCATTCACCCTACTTCAATTGATAACTAACAGGCACACTATGCCGAGACTTTTTCTCTTACGCTCCTCATCTACCCAAAACCCCATTAGTGAAGATTCAACCACAACAACCTATACGCCTTCGCAATGACTCGCTAGTCCATTACTCGGCCTTCTTCATTCTTTCATCCGCGTCCAATTACCAGCGGAATTTCAGGGCAGATTATATTACTGGTAAATCCTGGTTGTCAAGCAAATTCTCGCCGAGGCGGCACATTTTTTCGACTCCTCAAACGAGGTGCTACTTAAAGGATAGGCAGGTCAGGACAATCAAATCCTTTGCGGCAATCCGATAGTCGCGATACTTGTGAAACGCGATAGCGCTATGCCAGATTTGATCCTGTTGGCATCATCATTGCGACACTTAGGGGGGTGGCAATCTCCTCGCCTTCGAAAGATCAAGGCTGCTCACGCCTAAAACACCGCACGATGACGCGTACAGACTTGATCTTGGCTGAGAACCGGCAGACCGAAAAAAGCGGGTCGTTCGCGGAACAGCACAATTTCTGTAAGTGCCTGTTACTAAAATGCTTAGCTGCTATTTGGGTGGCTATTAGCGCACGGCTTTCGAAAAATATTTTCAGAAAAATGAACATTCGCCTTGACGCTCGATATACATAGGAGTATTATGTATATAGGTTATAGGTATGCTGATTGGAGATGTCTGAAATGGCTGTGAATAAGGATTTGGTTGCGGCTTCGGCTACTCCGCTGGTCCTTTCGATATTGGGCGAAGGCGAAAGCTACGGCTACGCGATTATCAAACGCGTCCGCGAGCTTTCCGGCGGCAGGATGCAATGGACTGATGGGATGCTCTATCCGGTGCTGCACCGCCTCGAACGTCAGGGACTGATAAAGTCGTTTGAGCAAACGTCTGAAACCGGCAGGAAACGCAAATACTATCGCCTCCAAAAGAAAGGCGGCGAGACGCTCAATAAACACAAGAATCAATGGATGCTTGTTCACTCGACTCTACAACAATTGTGGGAGGCAAAACCATGTTTGACCTGAACGAAGAGATTAGCAAGTGGCGGTGCGGCTTGGCCGCATTTCAAACGCTTGAAAAATCGGATATTGATGAACTCGAAGGCCATCTGAGGGAGGAAATAAAGCGCTTGATGGCCTTGGGTTTATTGGAGCAGGAGGCGTTCTATGTGGCTCGGCACCGTCTGGGAGATACGGATAGCCTTGCCGGCGAGTTTGCCAAGATAAACGGCTCAGTTTTGTGGTCGAAGAGGCTCTTTTGGGCGGCAGTAGGGCTCTTTGGCTATATCGTGGCTTCCTACGCGGCACAGTCCGTTTCCGCAGGCTTTGTTGTGGCGGCCTGGTTCGCCGGAGTCAAAGGTTATGCGCTCGGAGTCCTTGACGCAACCGCACAAGTGGTATTTTTCCTGACGGTAGTATTCCTGCTGTATGTAATCGGGAGAAGAAAGGACCTCAAAGGCGAATTATTCTGTAAAGTTGTTGAAAGACCGTGGGGCAAATTGGCGCTTTTCGCAGGGGTCTTGGGGATTATAGCGGTAAAGCTCGCCGTGCAGTTTCTTATCCCGGCGACGGTAGCTCGTCTGAGCGTCGAGCAATGGGGCGAAATGGCCATATTTCGAGCATTTACAGAACTGCTCTGGATGATAGGCCTGCCGCTGATTCTGTTGACGGTGCTAATCCTTCTGCGTCCTTCAAAGCTGCGCGAAGCTGGGACACAATCTTGATCTCGGCATTGCTAATTAAGCTGTGCCTGTCGAGTTTCCTTGTAGTGTGATTACGCTTGACGAGATTGTTATTGAAGATCAGGGCGGTTCCGCGGCCGGCGGGGAAGGATCGTGATCTTGTCGTGAATCTCGGCCGGCATCGCCTCCTTGAGCATCCTGCGAATCTCGTGCATAGCGGTCCGCTGGGTCGTGTGCGTGATGATGATGTGTTCGTTCCGCATATTGCCCAATAGCATGGCCAGCTCGTCGATGTGCATGTGCTTTCCGGCCTCGGCTCGGCCAATATGCTCTCCCTCGTAGAACGTGCACTCGGCAATCAGTATCCTGCTCTCGGCGATATATTCGAGCTGCGAGAAATCGACGTATTGCGTATCGCCCAAGTAGCTGACGATCGGGATATCGAGCGGATAGTCGATCTCGATTCCCTGCTTCTTCAGCTCGACGATTTGCGGGCCGGTAAGCCCGGTGTATTCGGCCTTGAGCTTCTTTCGCTTCTCAATAACGCTGAAGCCCAGTGATCCCTTGCTGTGCTTTGTCGGAAATGCCCTTGCGAACAGGTTCGGCTTTATCTGGTGTTCGTCGCCGGGCTTCATCCCGATAAGATTGGCGGGTATCGTATTGCCGTCCAGCAGGCCCCATGCGTCGATTATCTTGTGCATAGGCCCCAACAGATTCTTGGGCGCAAGAATAGTCCCTGCGGATTGCCCCGTGAACTTGCGTTGCGAGAGGTAGTATGCAAATCCCGCTGAGTGGTCCATGTGCCCGTGGGTCAGCAGGACGTTATTGATGTGAATGAGCTGATCCGGGGCCTTGCCGATATCGAAGCATACGTCCAATTGCGGCATACCCACGACCGTCTCCTCCCCGGCCACCGAATACCCGATGATTTCAAGTCCGTTTATATCTATGCGTGCTAAGTTGTGACTGGGCATCTTCGATTGATTATTGATTATTTACTATTGATTATTGGGTACGTTCAGTAGCCCAATGGTAGCCGCGGGAGGCGGTTGTGTCAATTTGTTTTTGATTTAGTCGCTGCAGGCGGTACACTGAAAGGGATAATTCGTTGCATGTATGTTAAGAACAGGGGTAGCACCGATGGCAATGCGAAAATCATTTCTGGGTTTTCTGGTAATTGTGGCATCTCTCTCCGTGGTGTGCGCCGAAGAAGCCGAAGTCAAATCCATACCTCAGCTTGATCGAGCCGCGCTCCCTGGGAAACAGGTCAAGGTCGCGGCGATTTGCATCGGCTTCGGCGGCGAGCGCGAGGCCAAGCTCAAAGAGGCCATCGACCAGCTTCATACCGCAGGGAAGAACGGAGTCGATATCGCCTGCCTACCAGAGGAATTCGCCGGCACCGATGCCGAGCCGATTCCGGGACCAACGACAAACGCCGTCGCCAACCTCGCTAAGCAGTACAATATGTATGTGATTTGCCCCATACGCGAGCAGGCCGGCGACAAGCAATACAATACCGCCGTCCTGATAGACCGCAAGGGCGAGGTTGCCGGCTACTACCGCAAGGTCTTTGTCTTCTGGGGCGAGGGTCTGCACCTCAGCACCGAGGGCGTCAAGGTCTTCAAGACCGATTTTGGCAAGATAAGCATCCTGACCTGCTTCGATTTGAATTACCCCGAACTGTGGCAAAAATGCGACGACCTGGACGTCGATATCGTCTTTTGGCCCAGCGCCTACGGCGGCGGCTTCCCACTCAACGCCATGGCCATCCTCTACCATTACTATATTGTCCCCGTCGGTGCAGGCAACATCATCGACATCACCGGCAAGACCTGCCCCGACATCGAAAAGCCCCGCGACAAGCAATTTATCGCAACGCTCGACCTCGACCGCGCCTTCGCACACCATGATTTCAACCGCAAGAAAGTCGAAAAAATGCTCGAAGAGCACAAAGGCGAGATAGTCATCGAGCGCAATCTAAGCGAAGAGGACCTCGCCCCATGGTGGCTCTTCAAAGCCACAAAACCCGGCGTCAGCGTGCGAAAGCTGCTGAAGGAATACAAGATCGAGACGCTGAGGGAATACCAGCACCGTAGCAGAAAACAAATCAACGAAGCCCGAAAAGAAGGCAAGCGGATTTGAGGGCTCCCTTATGCCGGACAAGCGAACACACCGCGGCCCGCATCCAGAAGATGCAAAACTCTTCTCGCCCCAAGCGATTGGCGACCTGCGCCTGGCCATGGCAGACTACGCGATGCTCCTGACAAAAGGCTATGCTCAGAAAAGCTCACTCAAGCTCGTCGGCGACAAATTCTCTTTAACCGAGCGACAAAGGCTGGCTCTGATGCGAAGCGCCTGCTCTGATGGCCAGCTCGCATCACGAACCCGCCGCCGCGTCCCAATAGAGGCTGTCGCCGGGCAGCGTATCGCTATCGACGGCTATAACGTATTGATAACAATCGAGGCGGCCATAAGCGGCGGAGTAATCTTCAAGGGTCGCGACGGCTGCTATCGGGACTTAGCCAGCATCCACGGGACATACCGCAAAGTCACCGAGACGATACCGGCTGTCGAGCTTATAGGCCGATTCCTGAAAGAAGCCGGTGCCGCCGGCGCGCTATGGCTGTTGGATAAGCCAGTCTCAAACAGCGGACGCTTAAAGACGCTGATTGCCGACTTAGCGAAGCAGAACGATTGGCCCTGGGAAATCGACCTTGTCATCAGCCCCGACGCCGTATTGACTAAGGGCGATTCGATTGTCGCCACCAGCGACAGCGCAGTCCTTGACGCCTGCAAAAAATGGCTGAACCTCGCCACAGAAATCATCACCCAAAAACTCCCCTCCGCAACCATCATCGACCTATCCCCTGATTCAGTACCGCTGCAGTTGGGGTATTCCCCTTGCAGCGTGCCAGAAATTATTCCTGATACATAGCCTGCTGTATTCTCTACTGTTGGCCAGCCAGTTGGATGCTGTGCGTGAGCTGCGCCAGTCCGATTTGCTGCGCGAGCGTCATCGCCGACAATATGCCCGTTCTCCTGTCGTAGGTCCAGTCAATCCGGTGCAGCGGGCCTGCCTCGCTGATTGTCACGGAACCCGGCCCCACCTGGCTGACGGCGACGGTCGTCCCCACGATATTGTTGGTCTCGATGACCTGCTGAGGTCGAAGATTGGCAAGCGCTTTCGGCGATATCCACAGGCCTCCGATGGCTGCGCTGCCGCAGGCCCCTTCCTGCACGGCCTGTTCGGGCGGCATGCCTGCATACGTCTCGATGACGAAGCGGTTTGTGAACCGCAACCAGCCCGGTCCGCGGGCCTTGGGCGTCAGCGTCGCGGTCATCGCGCGGTCCAGCCTTGTGCCCGCGGCGGCCACGACCGACGTCTGCACCCCCCTGTACGAAAGCTGCCCGAACTGCGCGACCCACAGTGGCGGCGCCGCCTTCCAGGGCACGTCGATATCCTTGACCTCCACGATCCATCCGGTGACAATCTGCGTGCTGCCCTCTCCGATGCCGACCTTGTTGGAGCCGCCGATAGGCGGGGTGGCCACCGACGGGCCCTGCACCCGCGAGGCGTGGAAGATCAGCAGGCCCGTCTCCAGGTCATAGACCCGCGCCTGGTAGCCGGAGGTATCTTCGCTCTGAAAACGGATCGCGTTGTATAGCTTCCCGCCGACCGTGTAGGGCATACGCAGGATCCGCACGCCTTGAGCATTGACCTCTTGCACCTGCTTGAGCACATCGGGATGTATCCAATAGTCGGCGGCGCACCCGGCGTGCCCGACCAGGCCGCTGCCCGAGGCAAAGCTGCACCTCTTGGTGGCCGTGTCGAGCAGATAAACCTTGTTTGACAGCTCCGCGACGCCGTCTGCGACATGGCCGACCTGGACAACGTTGTACGCCGCGCTGCCGCTGGAGCCGATGTCCTCTTCGCGGTAGCGCTTCCCGGTGTTCTTGTCAATCCAGTTGCCCTTGTCGTCCTGCACGAGCTTGCCGTACTCGCCCGGGATGCTGGCCGTCATCCCGAAGTAAGTCAGCCGAGTGCCGGGCTTGATGACCGGCGGAGCCCCGGCCTGTGCCGCCGCCGGTACTAACGGCAGCATAATGCTCGGATCGGGAACCTCCACGCCCTTACCGCTGTGGACGCCCACCGTCAACAATATCACGACCGATACTCTGCGGAGAAGTCTTTGCTGCAATGTCATAACGCACCTCCAGAAATACTTTCCTGTGAGAACGCTCATAGCATCTTAAGACGGCACGAGTGCAAAGTCAATGCGGTCGGCACTGAAATTTCGATATAGCCGCTTGGTCGGCCAAAATCATGAAATATTCTCGTTAAGCCGGGTCAGTCGATTAGATTTCGAATGGTCTGAGGGTTAATCTGCTCGAGCGAGTCGCAGATCAAATCGGCGTCTGCGAGGTTTGTTGCGCTTGTAGTGTTAGTTACGGCGATGCACTTTGCGCGGGCGGCCTTTGCTGCACGGACGCCGTCAGGCGCATCTTCAATTACGACGCAGCGTCCCGGCTCAATTCCCAGGCGCTCCGCCGCCAGGAGAAAGAGGTCGGGGGCGGGTTTTCTCCGCTTGACGTCGTTGCCGCTGATGTGCGCCATTTTCTCATAAGGCGCTCTGACGGATTTGACAATCGCACGCGACTTCTCGAATGACCCCGATGTCGCAATAGCCAGCCGGAAATCGTCGCTCGCCAGGGCCGCATCGATCAACTCCAACACGCCCGGAAAAGTAGGCAGAGGCTCATTGGCCAGCGTCTCCATAAAATACTTCTCCCGCAACTGCGTGCCCGCCTTCGCCTGCTCGTCGCTAAGCTCCATCCCGTGCGCCCTGGCCCCGGCCCGGACGTACTCCTCATCGCCCCGTCCGATCCCCGCCACGAAATCCTCATCCCTCATTCCCTTGAGTCCGAAAAGCTTCTCAAAGGCCCTGGCAGTCACCTTGGCGTTCACCGCCTCGGTATCGGCAATCACGCCGTCAACATCGAATATCAACCCGTATAGTTTACCCATCGTCGAAGCCCCAAAACAGTCTGAAACGCTGCTATGTTAACATCTGCTACCTTTTTTGGCACGTCTTTATCCTCATCTGCACTTATAATCAGTGAAATGTTTGAGACTCCGTGCCGAGTTGTCGCTGTTGATGGTGCGGAGAAAATACGGTTTTCTTTAGACCAAAATCATACGCTCGGTCGTTTCAAGGGTGGCAATCGATTGTTATGTGATTTGGCGAGCGACGCATCGATGTTGGAAGACAGGCTGCTTATACGCAGGTTCAATCACGGCGACGGGGACGCCCTTTGCCGGATATACCGAAAGTACCGAGACGATTTGCTCAAGGTGGCCGCTGCTCTCTTGAACGACGCAAGCGCCGCAGAAGATGTTGTGCACGATGTCTTCGTATCCTTCGCGCAAAGCGTCGGCAATTTCCGGCTGAGGGGAAGTCTAAAAGGCTATTTGTCGATATGTACGGCAAATCGTGCGCGTGACAAGAACCGGGCGATGAGGCGAAGTCCCGCTGTCGGGCTGGACCAGGCCCAGTGTGTTAGCGTGAACAAGCCTCGGCCGGACCAGTCCGCAGCACGCGACGAGTTGGCGGGCCAACTGGCCCATGCGATGACTCAGCTTCCATACGAGCAGCGGGAGGTAATAGTCCTTCATCTGCAAAGCAGTATGAGGTTCAGGCAAATCGCCAAATCGAAAGACGTCTCAGCCAACACTATTCGAAGCCGATATCGGTATGGCCTGGACAAGCTCCGTTCAATATTGAATGGCGAGTTAGAAAAATGAAGTATTCAGAAGACATAGAGCGTTTGATTAAGAATTCATATCTCGACGACATCGAGACCTCGGCCGACTCCGACACGGATGAAAGAATCCTCAAAGACGCCTTGGCCGCGATGAAGAAAGCACAAAAAGCGAGACCGACGCCGACCCCGCCGGTTCTCTGGAGAATAATTATGAGAAGTAGAATCACAAAATTAGCCGTTGCCGCCGTCATAATAGTTGCGGCTTGGCTGGGCCTGGTCTTCCTCGGCCCGGCCGGCGGTGTGGCCTTGGCAGAAGTGCTCGAACAAATCGAGCAAATCAACACCTTTGCGTACACAATGAAAATGACAATGAAAAATGTTCCTTCAATGCCAACAAAAGATGCGCTGGAGACGGAAATGAAGGTCTTCGTCGCAAAAGACATTGGCATGCGAATGACCGGCAACGGAGGATACAACTTCCTCGGCGATACCTATGTCCTTCTTAACGAAAACGCCATTGTCTCGGTCATGCACCGGCGGAAAAACTACGTGCGCATCAAGCTGACCGATGACGCATTGGAAAAGATTCAAAAGGAAAACGGCGACCCAAGGGCGATACTCAGGCAGTTCACCGAGAACGAATACACCGAGCTTGGCCGCAGCGTGATCGACGGCATAGAGGTCGAAGGCTTTGAGTCCAACAACCCTGCTATCGCCGAAAACGCCCTCGGCGATGTGGTCGGTCGGATTTGGGTCGATGTCGAATCCAAGCTCCCCGTTCGATACACCATCGAAGTCGCAGCCGAAGACGGCGAAATGATGATGGATATGACGGTCTGTGACTTTGAGTGGGGCATCGAGATCGACCCGGAAACCTTCACCCTTGAGATACCGGCCGACTACAAGCTCGCCGCCGAAGTCGAATTGTCCGACGAAGAGCAGTTCCATCTCGAAGTCCTGGGCCTCTTCGCCCAGCTTAGCGGGGGCAGATACCCCAGCGAGCTGAATGTCATGAAAATTATGGAGGAATTCCAGAACGAGATGATTACTCATTTCGGCGACCCGATGACCGAGCCGTCTCAGCCCGAAGGTCTGCAGAAGATGATGAACCTGCAGATGGTCGGCACGCTCTTTGCGTCCCTGGCATCGGAAGATAAAGATCTGGCCTACCACGGCGACATTGTCACAGCCCAGTTTCCGGACGCAGTATTGATGCGATGGAAGACCGAGAGCGGCAAGTACAAGGTGATTTTCGGCGATTTGTCTGTCGGAGAAGTCGATGCTGCGGAATTGGAGGAACTCGAAACCGCATCGCTGAATCTCTCGCGGACCGCTATCAATCCGGAACCGGCCGACGGAGCCGAAGGGACAGCTCTAACAGGGCTCAAGCTAACTTGGATGCCCGGTTCTTATGCCGTCGCCCACAGGGTCTATTTCGGCCCCGATCCCGACAGACTGGCGCTGCTCGGTGAGGTGACAACCGAATCGGCCGAGCCGGCGACGCTTGAGAGAAGAGCCACATATTACTGGCGAATCGACGAGGTCCAGGCCGACGGCTCGATTGCAACCGGAGACCTCTGGAGCTTCCACACGGGCCGACTCGTCGCACACTGGAAACTCGACGAAGGCGAAGGCGACACTATAGCCAATTCAGCCAGCCCCGGATACGACGGCAGAATAATCGGCGGCCCGACATGGGCAGTCGGAAAACTCGGAAGCGCACTCGAGTTCGGAAGCGACGGCGGATACATCGAAATCACAGACAGCAATGACTTCGCCGTCACACGCCGGATAACGGTCTCGGCCTGGATTAAGACAGACAAGATCGTCAGGCAATGGCAGGCGATTGTCACAAAGGGAGACCGCTCCTGGCGGCTCCAAGGATCTCGCAATGGTTATGCCCTCGAATTCAGCGCATCCGGCCTGCTCATACCGGGCAACAGATGGGGCAGCCTCTACGGCGTCACCGACGTAAACGACGGCAACTGGCATCACGTCGCAGGCGTATATGACGGCGAGAAGATATACCTTTATATCGACGGAAGGGTCGATAGCGTCAAGCCTGCGTCCGGCGGAATACGCCTCGACGACAGGCAGGTTAGAATCGGCGACAACGCTCAGCACCCCGGGCGCTACTGGAACGGCCTTATCGACGATGTCCGCATCTACAGCTATGGCATGAGCCCCGAAGAAGTCGCGGCACTGGCAGAGGAATGACCTCCACCTTCAAACTGAAAGAGAAAAGGCCGGGCCCATACTTCCCGGCCTTTTTTCTTCTTCACTCTCAACACAATCATTCCGCCGGTTGCAATCTCTATGTGGATTTAGTATTTTGGCGGCATTGAGGTCTATGGTCGATGTATTGGGCCAGCTTCGAGATTTGTTCCGAACTTTCATAATATAGAAATGAGACGATGAACATGGGTAGGTCAATCATCAAGGATATCGTTTTGGGCTTTGTTGTAGTCGGCTTGTTTGCCGCCGGTTGCGAGGCCGGCGCGGCCGACCTGAGCATCCCCCAAGTATCCCGCGATAAGGTCATCTGCTTTGCGCTATACACGGTGCACAACAATACCCTCAAACTCACCGCCCAGTTCTATCCGCTCCAGGAAGGCGAGAGCAGGAAGGCACGCCTGGAGATCAAAGACGGCCGCGACTGGAAGCAGGTCGCCGAGGCTGATATTATCGAACAGGGCTGGACCGCGCCGTTTCGCGTCGAAAACTGGGACATGACGAAAACCGTCGATTATCGCGTTGCTCACGGAAAGAACGCCTACTATACCGGCACAATCAAGAAAGACCCGATCAAGAAGAATACCATCGTAGTCGCGGCGTTCACCGGCAACTCGATCTATCCCGGCCATGGCGGCGACATACCCAGAACAGATATCGTCGAAAACCTCAAGAAGATAAAGCCCGACCTGCTCTTCTTCTCAGGCGACCAGGTCTATGACCACAACAGGCATTATGCCTACTGGCTCAAGTTCGGCAGGGACTTCGGCGACATTATCCGAATCACCCCCACGATAACAATCCCCGACGACCACGACGTCGGACAGGCAAACCTATGGGGTGCAGGCGGAAAGAAATCGAATGTCGGAGCCGGACACGACGGCGGCTATTTCAAGCCCGTCGAATACGTCAAAGAGGTCGAGCGAGCACAGACAAGCCACCTGCCAGACCCTTATGATCCCACTCCCATCCAGCGAGGCATCGGCGTCTATTACACGTCGCTGAACGTGGGCGGAATCAGCTTTGCCATCATTGAGGACCGCAAGTTCAAGTCCGGCCCGGAGGGCCTCGTACCAAAGCAGGGCCCTCGCCCGGACCATATCCTCAATCCCGACTACGACCCCAAGAGCGTCGATGTCCCCGGGGCCGTGCTACTGGGCGAGAGTCAACTGAAATTCCTCCGCGAATGGGGCCAGGACTGGAAGGGAGCCGAAATGAAGGCCGTCCTCTCGCAGACTGTTCTTTGCGGCGGCGCACATATCCACGGGAAAACCGGCAATCGCCTTCACGCCGATATGGACTCCAACGGCTGGCCCCAGACCGGACGCAACAAGGCAATCGCCGAGATAAGAAGGGCCTTTGCAATCCATATCGCCGGCGACCAGCACCTCGCAACCATCTTCCACCACGGCATCGACGATTGGAACGACTCCTGCTATTCCTTCTGCGTCCCCTCGATTGCTAACCTGTATCTGCGCTGGTGGCGACCGTTGGAGCCAGGCAAGAATCGCGAGCCGGGAGCGCCCGAATACACCGGCGAATTCCTCGACGGCTTCGGCAACAAAGTGACATTGCTGGCCGTCGCCAACCCGAGTCCCGAACCGAACGGCGGCAGCAAGCTCACTACGCGCGCCGCAGGCTTCGGAATCGTAAAGTTCGATAAGAAAACCAGACAAATTACCCTCGAATGCTGGCCGAGAAACGTGGATATCACCTCCCTCGACTCCAAGCCGTACCCCGGCTGGCCCAGGACTATCGATCAGCAGGACAACTACGGTCGAAAGGCGGTTGCCTATCTGCCCACCCTGAAGGTAAGCGGCATGACCGACCCGGTAGTACAGGTAATCGACCAGGCCGACGAAGAAATCCTCTACACCCTCCGAATCAACGGCAAGTCGTTCCGCCCGAAGGTATTCAGAGAAGGAAAATACACAATCAAAGTAGGCGAGTTGGGAACGGACAACGTCAAAACCCTAAAAGACATCGAATCGCTCCCGCCCGAAAAAAAAGAGACGCTAAAAGTGAAACTGTGAAAAACGGGCACCTGCGGTGACTCCGCCATAGCGGCAATAGATTGCGTATTTGGTCATTGCGAGCGGAGCGAAGCAATCTCATCCGTTCGAGAGCAGGAGATTGCCGCGGCCTTCTTCAAAGGCCTTGCAATGACCGCGATTCGGTAGGGTGTGTCCCCATTTATCGGGATTGCACAATCGGAACTCAAGTGCTCATATTTTGAATTTCGGTCATTGGAATTTTGAATTTGCTTAGGATTTCGAGATTCGGATTTCGAATTTTCCGCGCAGCGGGACAATTGGGTGATGGCCGTGGGGCCCCGGTGCCCCACGGCCAATCAGTGTTGCGTACACCCCCTCCGAAGAGTTCATTGGCAACCTTCGCCCTAAGAACACGTTAGCATTCAAGACAATTACTCCGGGTCGGCTTTCCTTACCTTTCTATTTGTTTGATTGGGACTGATGTTCGTCGAATTTTTGTTTGATGAATTTCGCCGCCCTCTGCGCCGCCTCTTTGCCGGCGCCGACAGCCTTGTGCATCCCCGAATTAAAGGACATTGCGAAGCTGCTCACCTGGAAATTTGTGTTAAGAAGGCTTGTTTGCCCGCCGCCCTGGTCCTGAGGCGCAGGCGCCAACGCGTAGATCGCCGTCGCAAAACCGGCGAAATAAACTATCAGCAGAAAGATGAACTTGCTTCTCCAACCTCTCATTTTTTCCCCTTCTCCAAATACGCTCAACACTGTGCAACACATTTAACCCGGTCTCGGCCCCCAGCCGGTCCTACTTGTCTCTACATAATATCTAATAAACAAACCACCCCAAGCCAAAGAATTCCCCTCAGAAAGTTCTTGATTTTCCCGCCCGGATTTGGTAAACTATTATTCGGCCCGGCGGCGTAGAAAAGCGAACCTGATTTCGTGGCGTGTGCACCTCGTTTGCGCACGCAGAATTATCAACAAGCCGGGAGCGTGAGCGACCGGGTAAGCTTTTTGGATAGGTAGGAAGATGTGTAAGGCTCGTTTTAGCATTTATGCGGCGATGGTTCTTCTATTGGCTTTCACGGCAGACTCCTATTCCGGCTACTCCGGCGGGACGGGAGAACCTAACAGCCCTTTCGAGATCGCCACAGTCGCCGATTGGCAGGAGCTTATGGACACCCCGGCCGACTGGGGCAAACACTTCATTCTAACAGCCGACCTTGATATGAACGGTATTGAGATGTCTCCCGTAGGCAACGATCCAAACAACTTCACAGGAGCTTTCGACGGCAACGACCGCATAATCCGAAACGTAGATATCAATACGCCCGAAGAAGACTATGTAGGCCTCTTTGGTCGCCTCGGTCCCGGCACTCGCCTCCGCAACACAGGTCTTGAGAATGCTTCAATAGCAGGC
>JAFGTU010000440.1 GCA_016933985.1 Sedimentisphaerales bacterium
GCGGCGTGGCAGCGTTTGGCTCGCGATAGCACGCTGCCACGGTTCTTCCGTGGCACAGCTGAACGGCGGATTGCGGAAACAAAGCGTCTCCGGCAAGGATTACCCGGGCGAGACCCCGCTGCTTACCGGGCGGCTCTGCCGGACCTGCCGGAGCCGGCTGCCGTCTTCCACGTCGCGCCGGATGGAGATGATAAGACAGACGGTTCCCTGGCAAGACCGTTCCGGACCCTTGAGAAGGCGCGTGACGCCGTGCGGGAGTTGAAAAATTCACATAGCGGAGTTCTGCCCAAAGGCGGCGTGCGAATAATGATCGGAGGCGGCTCTTACTTCGTTGATCACACGCTCAACCTGTCGGCCCAGGATTCAGGCACAAGCGAAACGCCGGTTGTCTATCAGGCCGCGCCCGGCGATTCGCCCATCCTTCGGGGCGGTATTAGGATCACCGGATGGAAGCCGATTTCGGATGCAAAGCTTTGCGAAAAGCTCGATGCTTCGGTCCGCAAGCAGGTTGTGGAAACGGACTTGAAGAATCTGGGCGTTACCGATCTGGGTGACGCGACCGCGCTGCGTCGTCGGCCTGAGCTGTTCGTGGACGCCGCGCCGCAAACCCTCGCCCGATGGCCCAACGAGGGCTTCGTCAAGACCGGCGAAGTCCTGGGCAAGGAGACCTTCAAGGTCTGGAATACGATCCAGGGATGCAAAGACGGCAAATTCCGCTACCTCGAAGGCCGTCCGAGCCGGTGGCTTGATGAGACGGATGTCCGCCTGTACGGCTACTGGTTCTGGGACTGGTTCGAGGAGTATCAGAAGGTCGCTTCGATAGACGCTGATGCTCGCACCTTTACGCTGTCTGCGCCTTATTCCAATTATGGCTTCCGCGAGGGCCAGCGCTATTACGCCGTGAACGTTTTCCGCGAGATCGACTGCCCCGGCGAGTGGTATCTGGATCGCGCCGCCGCCATGCTCTACTGGCTGCCGCCCGACGGCATCGACGTATCGAAGGCCGAGGCGGTGCTGAGCGTATTCGACCAGCCATTCGTTGCTCTCGATGACGTCGAGAATGTAATAATCCTCGGGCTGACCCTGCAGGAAGCGCGCGGCGACGCAATCCGCATCAGAGGCGGAGCCGACTGCCTGGTCGCCGGCTGCACCATACGTCAAATAGGCGGCGACGCCGTTGTCGTCCAGGGCGGGAATCATCACGGCATCTTCGGATGCACGATGAACACCCTCGGCTGCGCCGGGGCGAGGGTCGCTGGCGGCGACCGCCGGAAACTAACCCCGGGAAATCACTTCGTCGAGAACTGCACCGTTTTCGATATTTCGCGCCTCAAACGCACCTACACGCCCGCCGTCCATCTCGACGGGTGCGGCAATCGCATCGCCCATAACCTGTTTGAGAAAATGCCTTCCTCTGCAATGCGCATCGAAGGGAATGATCACCTTATTGAGCTGAATCTGATTCGCAACGTCGTTCAGGAGTCGGACGATCAGGGCGGGGTCGATATGTACGGCAATCCGCTGTACCGCGGCGTTGTGATTCGCTGGAACCGGTGGACCGACATCCGCGGCGGCACGCACAACGGCGCCGCAGGCGTTCGCCTCGACGACATGATATCGGGAATTGTGGTCCACGGAAATATCTTTGAAAGGTGCGGCGCCGTCATATTCGGCGGCGTCCAGATACACGGCGGCAAGGAGAACCTTGTCGATGGCAATCTCTTCATTGACTGCCATGCAGCAATCAGTTTCAGCCGCTGGGGCGAAAAACGCTGGCTCGACTCCATCGAGAGGTTTCAAAACCAGGCCGGCGAGCCGCCTTATTCGACGCGATACCCGGAGCTTGCCGGGCTTAGGGGCGATCCAGATATCAATTTCATCACCCGCAATCTATTCGCCCGCTGCGGCAGTGTCTTCCTGCGCGACGGCGGCGTTGAGCTGTCGGCCCTGAACGCCGCCACCGGTCGGCCCTTTGAGCCTCAGGCGGCATCGGACGAAAAGTCCGTTCGCAATGACCCGCAGCTCAAAGAGCTGCTTTTTGAGCCGATTCCGATAGAAGAGATAGGCCCATATACCCATCCGTGGCGGGCGCAGGAGTGAACGTAACGAAACATAGTCGAGCTTGTTGCCGAACCGTCACCTTTCTTCTGTTGGGTATCGAAGGTATCGGCATGAATGAATCGATAACAAGAGGTTCCTGAGATATGCCAAGTCTAATTCTCATCATCGCAACTGCCGTCTGCCTGACCACTGGGCAGAATGCCTTTGGGCATGAGCGAGACTACATTGAAGATTCTGTGAATGATACGCATCCCCTTGTGACAATTAAAGGGATCCAAACACGTCAACGGCTGTTCTTGGACATCGTTCAGCGCTATGCCGATGCGATGATAGAATACGGCACGGATGTACATGGGCCTGTGAAGACACGGCTTTTCTTGAGCGCGCTGGATCGGCGGACTCTCGAGCCGCTTACGATTCGTCCTATGCCGCCGGGCGGGATTCGCAGGGGCGACCGTGCCGGCCTGCCCTGGCGAGAGCTCGTCGGCGCAAATCCGCAAACCGATGAGAATCTGCTGAGAGTGCTCTACGTCCTCAGCAACATCACCGGCGATGGTCGGTATCGACAAGCAGCGGACCACGAAATCGAGTGGTTCTTCAAAAACGCTCAGTCTCCTGTCACCGGCTTATTGCCCTGGGGCGAACACCTGTCCTGGCACGCGGTCCTCGACCGGCCGGTCTCCAGCGAAACGGAATTCTCCCACGAATTCGCCAGACCCTGGGTGCTCTGGGACAGAAGCTTCGAGTTGGCGCAGGAGGCCTCGAAGCGTTTTGCTCTGGGGCTGTGGAACCACCAAATCGCCGACCAGAAAACGGGTGGCTTCGACCGCCACGCCCCCTATGACCGCCACGGTCCGGCGGACGGCAAGGATTTTCCCCGACACGCCGGTTTCTACATCCACACCTGGGCGCACGCATACAAGCACACCAAGGACGATACGTTCCTGCGGGCAATCGAGACGCTGCTCGCGCGGTTCGAACGCAAACGGCAGGGGGGCGACGGCAAGGCGGCGGCGACAATCGGGCCTTTGGACGTCGAAACGGCGGCGTCTATGGTGACCGAGCCATTGGCTTCGCGGCTCCGCCAATTCGCCGAGATGGAGGACCAGTTGATTCTACGGGACCTGCGAGAGAGCTACAGCCGTCCGGACGGAACATGGGCGTTCGAGCCGACGTGGCAGGCGGGCTATGGAAGCGGCGTCACGGCCGATTGGGCTATGTTCGCCCAGGCGCGCTTTGACCAGACGGGCAAGGCCGATTTCCGCAATATCGTTGTCGCCGTGGCGGAGGCGTATCTCGACGAACTGCCGACGGAGGATGTCGATGTCTGGCCCATGACCTTTGCCCATTTAATCAGCGCTCAGGCGGCGGCCTATAGGCTCGTCCATAATCCGGTCTATCTTGAACAGGCCTGCCGCTATGCGCAGATGGCAGTCGAGATGTTCTGGCAGGATAGCCCTCTGCCGAAGGCAAGCCTCAAAACGGACCATTACGAGACGATCACCGGCGCCGATTCGCTCGCGCTGGCATTGTTAGAGGTTCACGCGGCCATGAACAATCTGGATATGGAGATACCTGCCAATACTATTGACCGCTAAGGAGAATGATGGATGTATCGTGGTAGAATTTTAGGGATTTGCGTCGCTGTTCTGGCGGCTGTGTCGGCCAGTCGGGGCGAGGAGCTCGACCTCAAAAAGATATTCCAGGATGGCATTCCCGTTTCGCCGTTCGCAAAGGCATTCTATGGTTACGCCGATGCAATGCTCGAGCACGGCAGGGATACTTACGGCCCTCAGAAAACCGGCTTATTCCTAAGCGCTCTGGATAGACAAACTCTCAGCCCGCTCCAGGACCGTCCGCCGGCGCCGGCCGGCATACGCCAGTCGGATCGGCCGGGGCCTACAGGCGGGCCGCTTGTCGGGGCGAATCCGCAGCTTGACGAGAATCTCTTGCGGCTGATGTACTTCCTAAAAGACCTGTCGGCCCAGGACCGCTACTCCCAGGCGGCGGATAGCGCGATCAAGTGGTTCCTCGAAAACGCCCAGTCCCCACAGACGGGCCTTCTGCCGTGGGGCGAGCATCTATCCTGGAACGTAATGACCGATGAAATAGCCTGCGGCACCGAAAAGCCGGTGCACGAGTTTGCCAGACCCTGGCTGCTCTGGCCTAAGTGCTTTGAGCTGGCCCCCGAGCAGAGCAAGAAATTTGCCCTGGGACTGTGGAACAGCCAGATAGCGGACCACCAAACCGGGGCATTCAATCGCCACGCAAATCTCCAGGAATCGTCGCCTGAAGCGGGGATGGATTTCGCCAGGCACGCCGGATTCTATATTCGCACTTGGGCCGAGGCCTATGCTTATACCGGAGATAAGACCTTCCTTACCGCAATCGATACTCTGTTGGGCCGGTATGAGCAAAAGCGTCACCCAAAGACGGGACTCATCGAGGTTATGTCTGGCTCGGCCAACGCCAACTCGGCCTTGTCGTTATCGTTAGCCATCGACTGCGACGGCGCGGCACGCAAAGTGCCCGAGCCGCTGCGGACCCGCCTGCGGCGATTCGCTCTGCGTGAAGATGAGGTCTTCTGCTCGCTGCCGCACGATTTGAAAAACTCTAAAGGCTTCGCGCTGAGCTTCGACCTTGCAACGGGCGAATCGGATGGCGCCCTCACCTCGCTCTGGGACGCAAAATACGGAGCCTTCACCACCGGTGCTGTTGCTATGATGTGCGTATCCAGATACCACAACACTGGGAGTACAAAGTATCGTGACCTGATTGTTGCCGCCGCCGATGCATACGCCGATTCGATGCCGACCGACGGCGTTGACGCATGGCCGATGACATTTGGCCATGCCATCAGCCTCGAGCTGGCCGCATTCGCAGCCACCGCCCGGCAGAAGTACCATGAACAGGCCTTCAAGTTCGGCGAGAATGCGATTCGGATGTTCTTCGATAACAGTGTTCTGCCGAAAGCGAGTTTGAAGACCGATCATTATGAGAGCATCACCGGGGCCGATACGCTTGTGCTGGCCCTGGCGGAGCTCCATTTGTGCACATTGCATATCACGGCAGTGCGGGCGCCTGTTAATACCATCGACCGGTGACGCGGCTGCAAGGCGATTCTTGCCGCTTGCGGATTGCCTGTGTAGAATGTTCTCATCGGGCTGGCACAACGCCGCCCCATTATTGGAGACGCATTTATGGCAATAGCGAAGATCACCGAAAACACAAGGATTGCAGTTGCAGCATGTCTAATGTTCACATATTGTCCACTCCGGGCGAACGAGCGGAGCGAACAGATGGCCTCCGACGAGGCCTGTGATATAGCCCCCTTCGGCTTTCGAGTCTCGGATGCCGACGGCGGATGGTATGGCATTAGATGGGCCGAGCCGAGGAAGGTCAGGCGGGTGATCGTCCGGTTTGAAGAGGGCCAGAGCCTGCCGGACCCATGCGACGTGAAGCTCCAGTATTGGCACAGGACCTGGGATGGCAAGGCCGACCCGATACTGGCGGAACGGGGGGCTGGCGGGGTGGGATGGGATGCAATGGATGACTGGACTAACGGCAAGTGGATAGACGGTCGAGCATCCGTCAATGAAAACGGCAGAGCCTGGACGTTCACTTTCCTGCCGATCACCTCAAAGGAGCTTAAAGGCGTGCAAGGCTCTGGTGTTCCTTACCGCAAAACTCTGTGGATTCGGCTGCTCTTTGCCCGGCCCGTATCGCAACCTCGCAGCCTGCAGGTCCTCACCGAGTCAGCCTACCAACCCCTGAAAGTCCATATTCATTTCGGCAAGCCAGCCTTATCCGCGGTAAAAACTGCTGGCACGGAAACAGGCCGTCTTGAGGTGTATAACGGGCGACTTGTGGACTTGCGTCCTATTGACGATGCTCCCGTCAAGATCAGCCCGGACTTGGAATGGTCTCTGCCCGCCGGGGTGGATGCCGGCATCGAGGCGGATATTCTGATGGCAAGAGACCCCGCCGATGACCGCTACGACCGGACAGTCGCTACGGTTCGCTCAAACCGCCGTCCGTTCTCGTTCGCAGCCGATGAAGTCGCGCGGGGCGACCGTATTCTCGTTGACGACCTTGGCGTCCTGGTCACACGGGCGCAGGACGCGATAACCCTCGGCGGCTACCGTGAGGCCCTTGCCACCGGGTTTCGGGGGCGCACGGTGTATGATCGCGTCAAGGACGCTCGTGAGCAGACCCTTTCAAGGGCCTGGAACGATATGCCGCTCAAGCGCCCGCTCTGGTTTGTCCACGGGCTGCCCGGAAATCGCAATACGATGAGGCATCATCCGAACGGCGATATAGACGTGACGGCGGTCGGTCGATGGTTCGGTGTGCAGCGAAGCACGCGAGACAGCGACCGCAAGCAGTGGAATGGAGATATGCTTGGAATCTCGTTCGGATTCCCAGATGAAACGCTGCGTGGCGGACGTAAGCTGGAAGAAGGCTACCTGCCGCTGGTGCATACCTGGTGGCAGGATGGGCCTGTCTATTACGAGCAAACGACCATCCTGGATGCGCTGGATGCCGACCTGAATGATATTGATTTGGACGATCCGACGGTCCTTCTGGTGACTATTAGAATGGTGAATGTCTCGCAGACCCAGCGCGCATCCGCAAAGCTGCGTTTTGCATCGAGCGCGGGCGGCGAAGGCAAGCTGACCATTCAGCAGGGCCGGGCCGTTGCGCAAACCGACAAA
>JAFGTU010000441.1 GCA_016933985.1 Sedimentisphaerales bacterium
GCCAAGTCTCCTTCCAAAGGGTTATCAAACACTGACCTTTATCGGCAATAGTCAGCCATCTTGAAGAAGGCTTGCTTCATAGTTTCACCACTGGATTCTTGCCGCCTTGAAATCGTATCGCCACTTGGTATAATTTGTTTTCAGATACCTGTCGCAAAGGATATATTTCTATGTCAGATGTCTTTTTCAATTACGGAGGAAACAAAAATGAAGGCTGTTATCGCCATTTTCCTAGGTTTTGTTCATGTTTTTTTGAATAGCCATGTTCAAGCCCAATGCCGCGTCTGGACCGTAACAGAGACGCGACACATCCTCCGAAGCGATCCACCACAGGACACCGTTGCCGTCAACATCGCCGCGGCCCGTAATGAATGGATCTCCTTCCAGATCCTGATACGGTCGGACAAACCCGTCAACACCACCAATGTAGACATCTCTCCACTTCGCAGCGCTGCCGGCGATGTCATTGCTGCTTCCCACAGCCTCCTCTATCGCCAGCACCAATTGCACCTTGAAACCGGCACTTATCGCAATGAAGGCTTCAAGCCTGACTGGTATCCCGATCCGCTTATTCCTGCAAAACCCCTCCTGCCCCCTAAAGACACATACCCTGCACGTTTCATGGCCGTCCCGTTCGATCTGCCCGCCAATGAAACCCATGGCTTCTGGGTGGATTGTTTCATCCCCACCGATACGCCGCCGGGAAATTACACCGGCACATACCGCCTCACTTGGACCGACGAACAGATCTTCCCCATTCCCATTGCCCTGACCGTATGGGATTTTACCCTGCCGCAGATACCCACTCTCGTCACCGCCTTTGGCTCGCCCGCCCAGCGAATGCGCAGCTACTACCGTGGCAAGGAATCCGAACCCTCTGACTGGTCGTACATCGAAAAACAGTGTGCCTTGCTGCTCAGCCAACATCGCTTCAACGCTACGCCGCCGTCGGAGATGCTCCGCCCGCAACTGGAGCCGAATGGATCCTATGAGATTCCCGCCGATCAACTCCGCGCCTTGCAGCAGTTTATCGACCTTTACCATATAAACGCCGTCCTAATTCCGCACCCCTCATCCGTCGTCAAAGACCCCGACAAACAGGCCGACCTCCTCAAGGCATGGCTGGCTGCCTTCGACAAGGCCGCCGCACAAATTGACCGCCCGCATCTTGTCTTCTACACCTATCTTAAGGATGAACCCAACACCGAGGAGGATTATCGCTACGTGCAAAAGTGGGGCCGTGCTATCCGCCAGGCAAACTCGGTTGTCAAGGTCATGGTCGTCGAGCAAACATGGACCGAACCCGGAAAAGGGGGCGCCGACAGCGCCTGGGGCGACCTCTACGGTGCTGTTGATATCTGGTGCCCGCTCTTCTCGCTCCACCGCCCCGATAGCGCTGCCCGACGACGCCAATTTGGTGAAACCATCTGGACTTACACCGCCCTTTGTCAGGGTCAACCCACCCCCTGGTGGCACATCGACTATCCCCTGCTTAACTACCGCGTACCCGGTTGGATGGCGTGGCGCGATGAGATAAAGGGCCTGCTCTACTGGGGCGGCATGTCCTACTGGTGGCAGACCGAAGATCCCTGGACCATAGCTCCCTTCTACACCGGAAGCGGCAAACCCCAGCAGGGCCCCAAGGCCGTCCTGTTCAACGGCGAAGGCTCTCTTGTCTATCCCGCCCGTGCCCTTGGTTACGATGGCATCGTCCCCACCATCCGCCTCAAGGCCCTTCGCGACGCCATCGAAGATTACGAATACCTCGCCATCCTCGAACGTATGGGCCGGAAAGAGGAGGCCTTGGCCGTTGTCCGCGATCTCACGCAATCCTGGTTTGACTGGAACAAGAACCCAGCCATATACGAAGCCGCTCGTGCTCAACTGGCGGCTATGATCACATCGACCGCCAAAGCGGAGAGCCACGTCGCATCGGCCACTGGTCCGCTGCGGATTCACCCAACCAATCCCCGGTACTTCACCGACGGCAAGAAAATGCCCGACGGCTCTTTGAGAGCGGTCTACCTCACTGGCGCCCATACGTGGAACAATCTTATCGACATGGGCCGCAGTGATCCACCGGAGCCATTCGACTTTAACACTTACCTGGACTTCCTTCAACGCCATCACCACAACTTCATCCGACTCTGGGCGTGGGACTCGACTCGGTGGGACACGCGGGCCAACGGTGTGTTGGGCAAGGATTTTATTCACCATGTTGCCCCGCTGCCATGGGCACGCACCGGGCCTGGCGATACACTGGACGGAAAGCCGAAGTTCGATCTCACCAGATTCGAACCGGCCTATTTCGAACGCCTTCGCTCGCGCGTCGAGGCCGCCAGCCGCCGTGGTATTTATGTCAGCATCATGTTCTTCGAAGGCTGGGGCCTTTACCACGGCAACCGGCGGCACGGAACGGAAGACGGCTGGGCGTGGCGATCGCATCCTTTCAATCCCGCCAACAACGTCAATGATGTGACGTTCGAGGGGGCGGATGCCTTCAGTGGGCGTATCCACTGTCTCGGCAACACCCAGGTGAATAACCTTCAGGCCGCCTACATCCGCAAGGTGGTGGATACGGTAAACGATCTCGACAACGTGCTCTACGAAGTCATCAATGAGGGCGGTGAGCAGCAATGGAATCGCTGGGTAATCGCGACAGTCCACGAATACGAAAAGACCAAAGCCAAACAGCATCCCGTGGGCAACACCGGCCACGGTGCCGAGCGGCTGCCCACAATGCTGGCCTCCGGCGCGGATTGGGTCTCCCCGGGCCGCGCTGACGGTTTTGCAGAGAACCCGCCCGCATGGAACGAGAAAAAGCCCAGCCTGCTCGACACCGACCATATCTGGGGCGTAGGCGGCAACCCTGCCTGGGTCTGGAAAAGTTTCCTGCGAGGTCACAATCCCATCTTCATGGATCCTTATTGCGGCGCAGTGTTAGGGCAGGACCACGGCTGGGAGTCTATACGCATGGCTCTCGGGTATGCCCGGCGTATGGCCGAGCGGCGAAATCTGGCGGCAATGCGACCACTGGGAGGGCTGGCGTCGACGACATACTGCCTTGCCGATCCGGGAAAGGAATATATCGTCTATCAGCCCACGGGCGGCGCGTTTACTGTCGAATTGGCCCCCGGCACGTATTTGTGCGAGTGGTTTGCCCCCGCGCAAGGAGCGATTGTCAAAGGCGAACAGGTCTTATCTTCGGGTGGAGGGAAGCAATTCAAGCCGCCGTTTAATGGCGATGCCGTGCTTTATCTGAAAGCAAACACGAAGTGACAGCCGGTTTTCGGCAAAACCGACAGTAGGAAAATCGGCGAATTTCTGAGTGATGATTAACAAGTGAATAGCAAGTGGTGATACACTGGAGACTGATACTTTCAGGAACACCACTTGATGATATCTGAATCCCTGTGAGGCATCATGTGCGGGAGGTAAACAAAGAAAGACCTGCTATTATTCACCGTGATGCACTTCACGACCTCTTCTGCATGAAGTCCGATCTCAATGGGAATTCGTCTCTTCGACTTTTCTTCCAGGCGGGACGAACTGGGCTTTCACACCGAATGTCATTGGCGCTGTGCCGGCTTCGTGGGCGCCAATGTCGGGTGCGTTATTCATGAAGATTTCACAGAAATTAGGGATCGCTACCCCTTGATCGTATCCGGAACTTTGTGGTGCGAGATAAAAGTTGCCCATTTTAGTTTCGAAGTTGAATCCTGCGCCCGGTACATAGGTCGGCTTGCCGGAAAAGCCGTGTTGCTCCTGGCCGTCGGGATAGCGTGCAGACAGGAGATCGTAATCGAAAGCGTTGTCCACACCCTTACCTGTGCTGATACTGTGGCTGTCGGAACGCCTTACGTGGAGGATGTTGTTACGGCTGATGCAATGCTTGATGACCCTTGAGGAACCGCCGAGTCCGCCGGCGCCCCCGTCGTTTACCTGGAATACCGTATTGTTAAAGATGTACATGAGACCGGTCATCCACTCCTCGCCGCCTGCATAACCCATCTTTAAGAAAGGGCCATGGGTCATGTCCCAACTGCTGCCCGGGGGGCTGAAGCATCGCCCTGATACATTGCGCCAAGCGTAGAGCGGACCGATGGACGCTGCGGCATTGGCTATGGGGATCAACACATTCTCCACGTAGTTGTTCCATATGCGGACGTTCTGGTCACCTCCCTCTGCCTCGATGCCATCGTCCCAGCAGTTAGCGATGTAGTTGCCGTAGATGTCGCTGTCTGCTCCCGGGAAACCACGGTAGCCGCTATTGTATCCGGCACCCATCCCATCGTTAAAGTAATGGTCTTGGTCAGACCAGCACTCATTGTAGCGAATGAC
>JAFGTU010000442.1 GCA_016933985.1 Sedimentisphaerales bacterium
GAAAAGCAGATGTCATATTCGGCCATTATGTCGCACAAATCGTCGAACACCTCATAAAAGGGATTCTGACGATTGTGGTGCAGCATCCATTTGGCCAGAAGCGCGCCGCCTCGGCTGACAATACCTGCAACTCGGCCTTCGAGCAGGGGCAGATGCTCTTTCAATACTCCGGCGTGAATGGTGAAGAAATCGACGCCCTGGGCGGCCTGCTTCTCGACAATATCGAGAATGGTCTTAACGTCTATATCCTCGACTTCCCTGCCTACTATCACCTGGTATATCGGGACCGTCCCGAAGGGGACGGGACAGCGAGCAAGCAACTGCTCACGGGTCTTATCGAGGTTGCCGCCCGTGCTCAGGTCCATAATGGCATCGGCGCCGACTTTTAGGGCGGCCTGCATCTTCTCGATCTCGACCTCGACGGAGGAGCGAACGCTGCTGGCCCCGATATTTGCATTGACCTTGGTAGTGAATATCCGACCAATACCGGCCGGCTTGAGATTCGTCGCCAAGTGCAGTCTGTTCGCAGGTATCACCACTCGACCGGCCGAAAGCTCCTCGCGAATTACCTCCGCATCGACATTCTCGACCTCGGCAACGAACTTAACCTCGTCGCTAATCACCCCCGTTCGTGCAATCTGCAACTGTGTTGCCATTCAATATTCCTTATCCGATTTTAGCCACAAAGGCACTAAGACACCAAGATGACCAAGTGTGTCACTTCGTGCCTTTGTGTCTTCGTGGCCTATTGCTTCTGCAAAAAGACGCGGACGCCTTTCTTGTTTGATGTGACAATGTCGAGCTTCTTGTCGCCGTTCATATCTACGACCTCGAACTGCGTTCCGACGCCCGAGTCATCGTCGATTACGTGCATGGTGAACTCGACCTTGCCCTTTTCGCCGCGGCTAAGCTCTATCCAGTACAGCATGGCGGGGTCTTTTCCGCCGGGGTCATTGCCCTGATGCGCGAAATGGCGCTTGCCCGTTACCAGGTCCTTGATTCCGTCGCGGTTCATGTCGGCGAGAATAATCGCGTGCGCCTGGGAGTACTCCTTGGTAATAAGATGCTGCTCGAATTTGGAGCCGTCGGCCGGGGCAAGCTGCTCGAACCACCATATTCCATACCGATGGGCCGAACTGGTGATTACATCGCTGTCGCCGTCGTTGTCCACGTCGTAAACGAGCATATTGGCGCAATCCTCGCCGAGGTTGGCCGGGCGCCACTTCCAGTCGGCCTTTTCAGGATTCGCAGGCGCTTCCCACCAGCCCTGTTTTACGAGTATATCGTTCCTGTCGTCTCCGTTGATATCCCCGGCTCCAAGCCCGTGACTGTACATCTCAGTTCCGGGTGCATCCGGGCCTGGTGCGACTATGTGCATATCCCAGAGCCCCTCCAAGTCTTTCGGCACGCTGAACCACGCCATCAGCCCCTCCGGCCGAACCGCGAAAATCAGCACCGGTTGCCCTATGCCCGTTAGAACGAAGAATATCGGAGTCTCGTTGCAGGCGCTCTTGGCGACCATGCGCTCCTTCCAGTGGCCGGGCTTGTTCTTAGGATTCTCATACCAAAGGCACGGACCGTTGGGCAGGCCGATGACAATCGAATCGACCCAACCATCGCCGTTCACATCCTGCGCGAAGTTGGCGAAGCAATTGCTGTAGCCCTTCGTACCGTCGTAGGTCCCGACAGGACGCAATTCGTGCATTTTGAATTCGGGCCCCGAGTACCAGACATCGCCCGAGAGGATATCGAGCTTGCCGTCGCGGTTAATATCGCCAACGGCAACGCCCTCTGCCCGGAATGTCCTATCGACGATTATTCTTTCAAAGTCGATCGGCCCGGCCGTTGCCGAAACGCACAACGAAACCGCCAACAATATCACAAACACCCGTCTTATCTTCATAATAGCTTCTCCTATATCAAATCATAGCTGGACAACCGCCCCATTATAGCGTGGCGGCATTGGGGGCGAAAGAGATATTCGCGGCTTTTAGGCCCTCAGTGCAGGCGAATGCGGGCATCGGCGAGTGAGCACTCGGCTGCCAGTTTCGGTTACGAGGACATCATCCTCGATCCGCACGCCCAGCCTGCCGGGGATATAGATGCCCGGCTCAATGGTGATGACCTGGCCGCTCTTTAGCTTTTCTGCCTTGCTATCGGCCTTGAGGAAAGGCAATTCGTGTATTTCGAGACCGAGGCCGTGGCCGGTGCCGTGGCCGTAAACGGGCAAATCCGCTGCGCGAATCACGTCCCTGGCGGCTGAATCGACGGTCGTGAGCTTGACGCCAGGCCCTATCGCTTTAATGGCGGCCGCCTGTGCCCGCTCGACTACGTTAAAGACCTTGCGATAGAAAGCGGTCGGTTCACCGAGAACAAAACACCTCGTGATATCGCTGCAATAGCTCCTATACCTTGCGCCGAAGTCTATCAGCACAGTATCTTTCTTCTTGAGCTTCCTGCGGCCCGGCTGATGATGCGGACGGGAGGCATTGGGCCCGAAAGCGACAATCGTATTGAAGCTGTTGGTCGCACTGGCCTTGCGAAGCTGAAAATCGAGCAGGCCAGCCAGCTCGATCTCGGTTATTCCCACCTTGATCTGCGATATGGTCCGATCGAGGGCCTTTATGGCTATACGGCCGGAGGCCTCAATCGCGGTGATCTCGTCGCGGCCCTTAACGCCGCGTATCGCCTCAATAATCCCGCCGACCGATTTTGGCTGGCTCTTCAACTGCCTTTTCAATGCCTCAAAGTCGGCCAGGGAAACGGATTCTTCCGCGGTTACCGTCCGCACGGCTTTCAGTCTCGCAACGAGGCCGGCGACGGCCTGGGCCATCGAGCCTGTCCGCCGGATTATGGTGCTGGTCGGACATTCCTTCTGGGCCTGCTCGGTATATCTGCTGTCGGTCAGCAGGTACGTGCGGGCCGGCGTAAGCGCCGCGCAGCTATCCGCACCCAAAAAACCGGTCATGTATGTGACATTGGCGGGACTGGTTACGATAAGGCAGCCAATTTTCCTTCGCTTAAGCTCGCGACGAACGGCGGCGATGCGCTGCGATATTATCCGTCTATTCATTGGCATTATTCTGAGGCGAATTTACGTTGCTCAGCCGAATCAGGGCACGTTTGCCCATAAGAGCCGGCAGATTCGACTGATAAACAGCAACAGAACAAAAAAGTAAAGGTTTTTCTTCCGGTCCGTTTGGCTTTGGCTGGTTTTGTATGTATATTCATATTAGAAGACATAGCTGGAGCGGAGACAAGGCGAACGAGATGGAGCTGTCTTTGGCAACGGTGTTTTCCGTAAGGGAGGAAAATAGGCAGCAACATATTCTCCGAATAAGGACGGCTTTGGCCGTCCTTTTTTTGTGCCTTGTAACAACCGCCTGCTGCCGTTACAATGAGCCGGTTTTCGATTCCGAGAACCTTATTATAACGGTGGTTAAGCAATGCTGTTACCTATAGGCACGAACGTTCGATTGAGGCAAACGCCCTACGCGAACTATGCGCTCATCGGCGTCAACCTGGTCATATTCCTGATTACTTACCAGCTCAACGCCACTGCGGTTACGGGAAATGTAGAGATTCTCCGTCCGTGGGCTCAGCAATTCCAGTTAGTGCCGCATCGCCCGCAATTATGGCAGTTTATCAGCTATGCCTTCCTGCACGGGGGCTACCTGCACATCTTCGGGAATATGTTCTTTATCTTCATCTTTGGGAATAACGTTAACGATAAACTCGGGCATATTTCGTACCTGTGCTTCTACCTTGCTGGCGCGGTATTTAGCGGAGTCGGTCATGCAGTCATCCATTCGACCTCGGGGGTGCCTATCTTGGGTGCAAGCGGGGCCGTCGCGGCGGTAACCGGGGCTTATCTTGTGCTGTTTCCACAATCATTGATAACGGTATTGTACTGGTTCTTCTTCATAGGCGCTATCGAGATCCCCGCGATATACTTCATTGTTGTCAAAATGATTATCTGGGATAAC
The DNA here is from genome assembly GCA_016933985.1 of Sedimentisphaerales bacterium. Taxonomy (GTDB): domain Bacteria; phylum Planctomycetota; class Phycisphaerae; order Sedimentisphaerales; family Anaerobacaceae; genus JAFGCD01. The sequence goes on from JAFGTU010000442.1 coordinate 3,987, forward strand.
TTGATAACCGCTTCGACCGAGCACGTAGCATACGATGCGCACTTGGCAGGCTTTGCCTTCGGAATCACGTCGATCCTGGTCATCCTCGCGGCCGGTCTGCTTGAAGGCAGCAATTTCGACCTCTTGGCGATGGTAAAACGATGGAACCGGCGAAGGCGCTACCGCGATGCTGTGGCAGGTGACTATGATCCCTTTTCCCCGGGGATGCAGGCCAAGCCGATAAAGGCCAAGGAGGTCAAGACCTACTCCCAAAAGCGGGGTGATGAGAAAATAGAGAAGCTTCGCGACGCTATCTTCAAGCGAGTGGTCGAACGCAATCTGCCGGAAGCCACAGAACTGTACATAGAGCTTATGATACTCGACCAGACGCAAATACTGCCTCGCCAGCACTTGCTGGATATCGCCAACCAGCTTGCCAGCGACAACAAATCATCGGAAGCGGCCCGGGCCTATGAGCAATTTCTGGCTAATTACGGCAATTACGAGTACGTTGAGGAGGTCGAGCTGATGCTGGGCCTGCTGTACTCACGCTACCTGCATAAGCCCGAAGAGGCATTGAAACACCTCCGCTCGGCCAGCAAGAAGCTCTCCGACCCGGGACAATCGAAAATGTGTATAGATGAGCTGGCCAGGCTGGAAAAACGGCCTTAACGAATCCAGCCACCCCGGCAGCCGACTGTGGTTGACCTTCCCGGCACAAAATGTAATCCTTTCGATAACCAATCGGGACCAACAAAATAGTTGACAGTTCGGCTGAAGGCTGCTAATTTGACCCGTTGATGATGAGCGATTGGTTTTTCGCCCGCTCAGAAGCATCTGGATAGGAATCTCTTTTTGGGAGGTAGAAAAATGAAATCATACATCAGTTTTTTTATCATAGCTGCTCTCACAGCCTTTGCGTCTCTCGGCTTTGCGCAAGCGGGCACTTCGGGCTCTGCGCCGGTCTCCACAGCCGACGCTAATGCTGTCGCAGCGCCGGCTTTCCCCTATGTCGCCGAGATTGTAGGTGATAATGTCTATGTTCGCTCGGGCCCTGGCACGAATTACTACAACAGCGGGAAGGTAACCAATGGCGATAAGGTCAAAGTCGTCGCTCGGCAGTTCAGCTGGTCGTGCATTGTCCCTCCGCCTGGCAGTTTTTCCTGGATTTATATACCCTACGTGAGTATCGACCCCGACAACCCCGGGACCGGGATCGTCACCGGGGACAACGTCAGGGTCTATGCAGGCTCAGACCTGGTCAAGCCGATCCACTCGACCCTCCAGTTGAAGCTCGACAAAGGCGAAAAAGTCAAGCTGCTGGGCGAGCAGAAAGAGAATTACTACAAGATCGCCCCGCCGACCGGCGCGTACCTTTGGGTCAGCACGGAGTTCGCCAATCCGGTTGTAGCGGGCACGGTACCGCCGGTCGTAGAGACCGTCGATGCGAACAAAGCCGCCGACGTCAACGACACCAACGACGTCAAGCCTACGGTAAATATCCCCACCCCGCCGAAGCCGTCCGTCGATCCCAAGTTGCTCGCCGAATACAAGGACCTCCAGCAGAAACTCCTCGCGGAGCGGGCCAAGTCGTTGGCCGAGCAGGATTATTCGAGCATTCGCAAGGGTCTCGAAGCCATCGCCGATAATAAGGATGCCGGGAAAGTCGCACAGTACTGTGAATATGTACTCAAACAGGTGGACCGCTTTGAGCTGGCCTTGACGGTTCATACGCAACTCGATCTCCAGAATAAGCAGTTGAAAGAGACTCAGGACCGAATCGAAAAGGCCCGCACGACCCGGCTGACACAAATGGAGGATGTGGGCCGATTCGCCGTTGTCGGAACGCTTAGAACCTCTAATATCTTCAGTTCCGAGCCCCAGCTAAAACACTACCGGATAGAGAACGAATCGGGCAAGACTATTTGCTACGCCCGCTCCGCAAGCGAAAGGACCGGCACAGACTACGACAGACTTGTAGGCAAAAGGGTCGGCTTGATAGGAACAATAGCACCGTATCCGCAGATGGGCACGGCAATCGTCAAATTCACGCAAATCGAGCAACGGTAACAGTCGCAGCGGTCGCATAATCGAACAGCAAAAAAAGTCGCGCCGTTCAAGACGCGACTTTTCTTTGTAAAGCGCAATTCTGTGGGTCAAAACCTGCGAACCTGCAGTAAAACTAAATACTCAGCCACACGTTTTACGCAGAGTTCCTAATCGATTCAAATTTCACAGTCGCCTAATCCTTGCCGGGAATAGCACAGGTTTCGTCCTCGGGAGCCGTTACAGGGCCCTTTTCAAAGTCTTCCGCGGTCGGCTTGAGAGTGAGGTTGTACCACTTCGACCCCTCGTTCTTGACCAGATCGTCCCACTTGATGGTTACGCCGGTGTATGTGGCGATACGACCCATAATCGCGGTCATAGTTGACTGCGCGACGTTTCGAGCCTCGTTAAGGGGCTTGCCTGCGGAGATACTGTTGATCAGGTCAATGTGTTCCTGGACGTAAGGTCCGCCGAACTCGGGGACGTCAGGAACATCAACCTTCTTGTCGCTGCCGCTATAGACGAAGTTTTCCCAGACTCCGCCATCGGTCCCGTTAATCTGTCGGCACATGCTGTGAATGTGTACGCCATCGCCCCAATCGTAGTCGATGCTGTGGAAATCGAACTGGTTGCCGGTCTTGCGGCGAGCCCTGCCGCCAAAGCCCAGCGCGCTGACCGGGGGACGACCGATGAACCAGTTGGCCACGTCGAGATTGTGGACGTGCTGCTCTACGATGTGGTCGCCGGACATCTCGGTGAAGCTCACCCAATTGCGAATCATGTAATCGGCGTCGCTTTCGCCTTGATTCTGCCTCTGATACCAGAGCGCTCCGCCGCACCAGGAAACTCGTCCGCCGGTAATCCTCCCCTTTGCGCCGTTCTCGATCTCAAAGGCCTGACGCCGGTAGCCATTCTGGTGACGACGCTGGGTCCCTGCGACGACACCCAGCCCCTTCTCCTTGGCGAGCTCGCCGGCGGCAATGATCCTGCGCGCGCCGGGCGGGTCCACAGCAACGGGCTTCTCCATAAACACATTCTTTCCCGCCTTGACGGCCGCCTCGAAATGAACGGGACGGAAATTGGGAGAGGTCGCTATCAGCACAATGTCAATGTCGGTGGCGAGCAGCTTTTTGTAGGCATCGGCGCCTGCGAAGCATCGCTCTGCGGGGACTCCGTGCTTCTTTCCCGTGCCCTCGGCCCTGCCTTTGAACCAGTCAGCGGTGGCGACCACTTCGACATCCCTGCCGATTTGCTTGCAAGCGGCGAGGTGGTTCTCCAAGGCCCCGCTGCCCCGGCCGCCACAGCCTATCAGGCCGACGCGGATCTTGTCGGAACCGGCTGCATAAATCCGATTCGTTCCCAGACCCGCAGCCGCCAGAACTGCAGATGCCTTGATGAAATCTCTGCGAGAGAATCCACCAATATCCTTACTTGAATTCTTTTTCATAAATAGTTCCTTTCGAAAAACTTTCATTCCTCCAACAATAACGGTAAGGATCATCAGAGGCGCACAAGACCTCGATGATCGCCATTTTGTCTTCTTTGCCGCCCCTTATTTTTTGAAAGCGGTCCATTTCTTGTTGCTTTTGGTGCTGGCCAGAACGGTCTCGATAAAGAGCATTCCCCGCAGGCCGTCGTTAACGTTCGGGAAGTCCAGAGCCAGCGGGTTCGGCCTGGTCCTGGTGATTTTCGCACGAACGGTATCGGCGAAGTTCACATAGTTATTTGCAAATGCCTCGAAGAAAGCCTCCGGATGCCCGGACGGAAGTCGCGTAGCCCGAGCGGCTGCAGCGCTTGCGGCGGCCACATAACCGTTGCCCCGCCGCCAGACCTGCACCGGGCCGTCCGGCTCTTTGACGTAGAGGTAATTCGGGTGCTCCTGATGCCATTCGAGGCTCTTTTCCTCGCCGTAAATCCAGATGGCCAGATTGTTCTCTTCGCCGATTGAGATCTGGCTGGCGTGGAGTATGCCCCTCGCGCCGTTGTTGAATCGAAGGAGGCAGTTTCCGTCGTCGTCGAGCTTTCGTCCCTTGACGAAGATGCTCAGGTCGGCACAGAGGTGAGTGATCTTCAATCCGGTGATGTACTCGGAGAGGTTCTCGGCGTGAGTGCCGATGTCGCCCATGCAGCCTGCCCCGCCGCTCTGCTTGGGGTCGGTTCGCCACGATGCCTGCATCTGGCCCGTTTTCTCGATAGCGGTGGCAAGCCAGCCCTGCGGATACTGCACGACGATCTTGCGGACCTTCCCGATCTTGCCGCCGCGGACCATGTCGCGAGCGAGCTTGACCATCGGATAGCCCGTGTAGTTGTGCATCAGCCCGAAGACCAGGCGCGACTTCTGGACGATTTTCTTCAACTCTTTGGCCTCGGCGACGTTGAACGTCATGGGCTTTTCACACATTACGTGGAAGCCAGCCTCGAGGAAATCCCTGGCGATGGGGAAATGCCAGTTATTCGGCACGGTGATCGAAACGAAATCGATCCTTTCGCCGTCGGGCAGCTTAAGCTCCTTCTGGATCATCTCCTGATAGTTGCGATAGACGCGCTTGGCCGGCAGCATAAGCTCCTTTCCCTGCTGCTTCGATTTGCGGGGATTGATGTCGAACGCGCCGGCGACCAACTGAATCTGGCCATCCATGCGTGCGGCCTTGCGATGAACCTCCCCGATAAAAGCCCCAGGCCCGCCCCCGACCATACCCATATTCAATTTTCTGTCAAGTTTCATCCTTGTACTCCTTTCAATCGCGTAAGATTACAATTTCAGACGGTTTATAGACCCGTTTCCTTTCAAAAAAAGCATCCAGACACAAACATCACAATCGAGATCAAAGAAGTCCGGGCCGACATAGCCAAATAGACTCTTTTCATCATTTCGGGGACATGCCCCGTCGGATGCTCAAATATAGCCCAAACCTTCGAATCCCGCAAGGCCCTCTTGGAAAAGAAATCCGCCCGTCCAAACAAGAAGAATCGATAGGGAGCACAAGTTTCGGTTGACAATAATCGCCCGGCGGACAAGAATCTAACTGCGATGAAAACGGATATCACTACAACGACCGTGGATTTGTACTTTATCGGCGTGGAAACGCGGGTGCCGCTCAAGTTCGGGCCTGAGACGCTCACGTCGGTAATATGCGCGAGGGCCTGCATGACGGTCAAAGATGCGAACGGCAAGACCGCACAGGGATGGGGCGAGACCCCGCTGAGCGTGCAGTGGGCTTGGCCGAGCGCATCGCCTTACGGCGACAGGTGCGAGGCGATGCAGCGTTTCTGCAAGATGCTCGCTCAGGCCTGGGCCGAGTTCGATAAGCAGGGCCATCCTATCGAATTGGGCAGCGCCTTCATCGAATCGGTTCTGCCCGGCCTGCTGGAGAGGTTGAACAGTAAGCGCGGCCAACAGGCCGAACCGATGCCCTGGCTGGCCGCTCTGGTCTGCTGCTCTGCTTTCGACCTGGCCCTGCACGACGCTTATGGCTGTCTGCTTGAACGCGATGTCTATGCAACTTACACTTCGGAATTCATGAATACCGACCTGGCGGGCCTTATCAAATCGGCCGAGGGGGCAAATGTATCGTTTGACGGCAAATACCCCGCAGACTTCCTCGAATTCCCCGCACCAAAGGCTCTGCCCGCGTGGCACTTAGTCGGCGGCAAGGACCTGCTCGATGAATCGGAGCTGACCGGCAAAGAACCCGACGACGGCTACCCCGTCCTTCTGCCCGATTGGATCGAGCGCGATGGGCTTACCTGCCTGAAGGTCAAGCTCCGCGGCAACGACGCGATCTGGGACTACGACCGCCTGGTCAAAGTAGGCCATACCGCGATTGAGCGCGGCGTCTTGTGGCTGACCAGCGATTTCAACTGCACCGTTACCGACCCTGCCTACGTCAACGACATCCTCGACCGCCTCATCGTCGAGCATCCGCGAATCTATCAGATGATACTCTACGTCGAGCAGCCCTTCCCCTATGACCTCGAAGAGAACCAGATCGACGTGCACAGCGTCTCTGCCCGAAAGCCGCTATTTATGGACGAAAGCGCTCACGACTGGAAGCTTATCCGCCTCGGCCGGGACCTCGGCTGGACCGGAGTGGCCCTAAAGACCTGCAAGACACAAACCGGAGCCATCCTGAGCCTCTGCTGGGCAAAGGCCCACGGCATGACCCTGATGGTCCAGGACCTGACAAATCCCATGCTGGCCCAAATCCCCCACGTCTGCCTCGCCGCACACGCAGGGACAATCATGGGAGTCGAGACCAACGCAATGCAGTTCTACCCCGCCGCCTCGGCAGCCGAAGAAGCCGTCCATCCCGGCTTGTACCGAAGACGCAACGGACAAGTCGATCTATCAACGCTGAACGGACCAGGCTTCGGATATAGACTAAGTGAAATAAAACGGAACCTGCCCGAATTCGCGGTTAGGTTTGAAAAAAGGTAATGATATTAGCCACTAAGGCACGAAGCCACAAAAGAAAAGAGAGTAAGAATAAATCACATTGGCCTTGGTGTCTTAGTGTCTTGGTGGCAAGAAAGTGAAGTGGAGTGAATGAAGAATGGCGAAACTGAGTGCATTTGCAGATGAAGTTACGGATGATTTTCTCGGACAGGTCGAGTACCTTGCCAAAGAGCGCGTGGGGTACATAGAGCCGCGCTTTGTCGGTGGGAAGAATTTGATGGACCTGAACAAAAGTGAGCTGGACGAGGTTAAGAAGATGATACAGGACCACGGCTTGAAGGTCAGCGCCATCGGCTCGCCGATAGGGAAGGTCAAGCTCGACGAGCCCTTCCAGCCGCATCTCGACAAATTCAAGCACGCCATCGAGCTGGCTCTGTTCCTGGAGACGCCCTTTATCCGGATGTTCAGC
>JAFGTU010000443.1 GCA_016933985.1 Sedimentisphaerales bacterium
AAATCCCGAACCCGCAGCCCCCCATTCAGCCCCCAACACTGCCGCGGGTCACAACAGAACCAGACAAAACACCCGCAACCGCCCCAACCCAAATCCCAATGTACGCCCCGCCTCGGCGGTCACAACAGAACAAAACAACACCCACAAACCCGCCTATTTAGCCCCCGGCCCTGTGCCGGCGGGCCCATCATTGCGCAAAACAAACCCAATCCCCAAAACCAAAAAACCACCGCAATCCCTTGCACCCAAAAGACTTACACCAATATCCAGCCCCGCCAGAGCAGAAAAAAACAAACCCAATCAAACCCAATCCCGGCACGCCGGGACGAAACGCAATCCCAATTTCTATACCCCTAACTCCGTCTATCCCTTATAATTGTACGATTGTCCCGGAAGGGCCGACACATAGATTCGCTGCCGGCTGGTCGCGAATCGAACGACGAGATACGAAATACGAGACACCATAATATGACCGATAATGCCTATCAGAAATGCATAAACCCCGATTGCCGGACCGAGCTCGAATGCGCATCCGTCACAGGCGGCTTCAAGTGCCCCAAGTGCGGCAGCTTGTTGGATGTCCGCTACAACTGGGACAGAATCGAAATACCCAGGAAATTATGCGAATTCGCCCAGCGATGGGCCAAAAAGGACGACCCGCTGAATTTCTCAGGCGTCTGGCGGTTCCGCAATTTGCTCAATTTCTGCGACGACAAATACAAAGTAACCATAGGCGAGGGCCAGACTATCCTCCAGCAAAACGACGCCATCGGCGAATATGTCGATATGCGGCCGGGCCGACTGTATCTGCAGTACGAAGGCCTCAATCCCTCCGGGTCGTTCAAGGATAACGGGATGGCGGGGGCGTTCAGTCACGCCAAAATGGTCGGCGCGAAATCCAGCGCCTGCGCATCCACGGGCAATACATCCGCTTCCGTGGCCCTGTACGCCCATAGCTGCGGCCTCAAGTGCACCGTCTTCATCGGCTCGGGCAGAATCGCCTTCGGCAAGCTCAGCCAGGCAATGGACTACGGGGCGCAGACGATTCAGATTCAGGGCGACTTCGACGATTGCATGAGGCAGGTTCAGGATGTCTGCGTAAGGCTGGGCCTGTACCTGCTCAATTCGCTCAACCCATTCCGGCTCGAAGGACAGAAGACAATAATGTACCGCATAATCGAGCAGTTAGGCTGGCGCGTGCCCGACTGGATCGTCGTGCCGGGCGGAAACCTCGGCAACTCCAGCGCCTTCGGCAAGGCATTCGGCGAGCTTAAAGAGCTGGGCCTGATAGAGCGGATACCGCGAATGGCGATTATCAACGCCACAGGCGCCGATACCTTGAATGACCTGGTGAATAACAAGAAGCTCGTCTGGAACGGCGGCAGAGTCGAGCAGGCGATTATCGACGATTATTACGCCGATCTGACGGCTCGCAATTTCTCGCCTCATACCTGTGCCTCGGCGATAGAGATCTCGCGCCCGGTCAATCTGAAAAAATGCCTGCGCGCAATCGATATATGCGACGGCCTTGTCCGCGCGGTCACTGACGAGGAGATTTGCGACGCAAAGGCCGTGATAGGCAGCCACGGGCTCGGCTGCGAGCCGGCTTCCGCCGCAACGATAGCGGGCTTAAAGAACCTAAGGGTCGAAGGCGTTATCGCCGCCGGGGAGACAGTGGCCTGCGTACTGACAGGACACCCCCTAAAAGACCCCACTCTCACCGTCAACTACCATAAGGAGAAACAAGGCCAATTCAGCAACCCGCCCATCGAAGCACCGAACGACCTCGAAGAGATAATCAGGCTGATACAATCTTAGAGCCTATCCGAATAACCCTCCGGCTTCGACCCCCTGCGCCGGACGCGGTTAATTCTGATACTTGTAGGCCGGCTTGCCCATGCGTGAGGCGTAGAAGATATCGGCGTGAGGATCCCAGCCGAAATTCAGGAACCAGCCGGGCATTGTCACGCTGTATTCGGGCGGCAGCGGGGCCGCCTGCTTCCACAGGCGGCCGCCGTCGGAGGTCTGAAAGAAGCCCTTCTTGCCGACGACAACGATGTGCGTTTCGTCCTTGCCAAAGTACGGGCCGAAAGAGCATTCCACCGCGTCACCCTGTACGGCCCAGTTCGCGCCGCGGTCCTTACTTACCAGCAGTCCCTCGTCGCTGGTCCAGTAGGCGAGACCCTTGAAAATCCGGATGTCGCGCCCTGCCGGTTGGAGATCGGATACCTTCGTCCAGCTCTCGCCGCCGTCTGTTGAGCGGAAAATGCCCTGTTCCTTCTCTCTTGTTGCGACGAATGTCGAGGCATTGAAGATGCCGACCGAGGCGAACGCCTTTCCTTTCAAGCTCCAGTCCGCGCCCATTCTGCTGCTCGTATAGATCTCGCCGCCGCATTCGTGTCGCAGGGCAAAGATATTGGCTGGTTTCTCGGCGGACCAATCGACCGACCCGCAATCCCAGCCGCGCTGGTTGGCCGCCATCGCCTCCCAGGTCTTGCCGCCGTCGAGGGTATAGCCGCTGGCCCCGTCAAGCATGAAGCAGGCCAGGCGTTTTCCGAGTGGGTCGAAGTTCAAGGCGAATCCGGTCTCGCACCTCCCGCCGATCTTTCCGCCGTCAACGCGGGCGAAAGAGCTTCCGTGATCGCTGCTGCGCCAGATTCCCTGGTCGGGAATTACCATAAAGACATCGCCTGTAATGCGGTCAACCGCAACGCCGGCCGTCTTGCCGGGATAGCCGATTTTTTTGCCTTCGCTTTCAAGGCTCTGTATGACGTTGGCCGAGATGTCCACCCACCGGCCGTTTTTCTCCTCGGCTGAGACGTCTCTTTCCTGCGAGTAGCCCACTGCGGCAAAAACCAAAACCGCCGCACACAGCAACAACCACGATGCCTTCATTTTCTTGCTCCTTTTGATGAACTTGCACTGACCATAGTGCCAGGATTTCGTCGCAATTGCAATAGTCTTTCGACAGGGGCGGAAGGATGACGGAAGACAGACGACCATTTGAGATACAATATGAAGAAATGGCCTAACATGTATTTGATAGTATCCCCGGACCGTTTGCGGGGAGACAGTGAGGGCAGAGAGTTACGCCAGGACTGACTTGTCCTCATTACTACCAGTGTCCTGCGTCTTTTCGGTAAGGCCAGGCCGCCGAGGGCGAGTAGTAAGAGTGTGGCCGGTTCGGGGATGGAGGCGCCACGAAACCCAATATCGAGTTCCTCGTAGATCGGGCTTAAATAGCCCCGGCCGGGTGATCCGAGGTAGTAGACGTCGCAGTAGCTGCACGACCCACCACGCAGGCCGCAAGAGGAACTAAGAATCAGCGTTTCATTCCACTCCCAAACGTTGCACGGCCAACAATAAGACTCCTTTCACAACTACTCCTCCTGCCCTGATGGACATATATTTCTTAGCAGAAGCCGTGCTTTACTATGAAAGGCTCCGCCTTCTCACCACCATTCCGTGAGTCGCTCAAACTATATCAGATGCATCGCAACAGCCAAGGAAAAAGTCCGCTAATTGGACGTAGTAGTCGAGAAAGCGTTGCTTTTCACTTGTTTTGGGCGAGAAATGAGGCGCAAGACAATGAATATCGAATATCTAACAAGGAATTATGAATCAAGAAGTTGAGATTGCGGCCCCGATGGATCGGGACTATCGGCGTCGGGCTTGGGCCTTGTCACGATGACATCACGCCAATTTAGCTGTACCACGCCGTCAGGCGTAGCGGAAGATGCCGGAGATTATGAATCCGGCGGCGAGGGTTAGGGAGCCTATTGTGTGGATTAGGACTGTGATTTGGCTGGCCTTGTATTGGCCGGGCCTGACGAGGTCGTCTTTGTTGAGGGCTTTTAGAACGGCGACGGCAGCGGGCAGGGTAAGCATGTAGAGCAGGCCGGCATAGAACATCGGGCGATAGAGGGCCGCGGCGGCGATTGCTATTACAAAACTTGCGATTAGTGCAACTCGATAGATCCAGGCCGAGGCCGACACGCCGAAGGCCACGATGAGAGTTCTCTTATTGACGGCGGCGTCGGCGGCGACATCAGGGAATTCGTTCACGAGAATGATGAGGAAGATGAGAATCCCGACCAGAATACCGGGCACGAGGGCGACGGCGTCGATTCTCTCGGTCTGGAGGTAATAGGCGCCATATACTGGCAGCAGGCCGAAGAGCAGGAAAATCATGAACTCTCCGACCGTGCGATAGCCGAGCTTGATAGGACTGGCGGTATAGAAAAAGCCCCCCAGCACCCCGATCAGGCCGAGGACGAGAATGAACAGGCTCCGTGTCAACATAAGGATCACAACTCCAAGCGCACAGCCGAAGGCCAGGGCGGCGAGGGCCGCCAATAGCATCGCTTTGGGCGTTAGAAGGCCTTGCTGGATGAATCGGCTTCCGCCTGAAAACGGCGTGGGGTTCTTATTGGCCCAGTCGTTTCCGGAGACGTGGTCGAAGTAATCGTTGGCCATATTGGCGCCGGCCTGCAGGAGAATTATCGAAACGAGCGCGAGCACGAACAGCGGGATATTGAAGGAGGCGAGAGTTGCATAGCCGAGGCACGAGCCGACAATGACGGGGGCGGCGCCGGCAACCAAGTGTTTGGGGCGCGCGGCCAGAAAGAGGGTCAACAGTTTTGGGCGTTTTGAGCCATGCTTCATAAATTGCCAATTATAGTCGCAGCGGGGGGAAAGTCAATCCCGGGGCGAAGGAGTGATTTTTTTGGGGGCAACAGAAAAGATTTGTCGGGCAGTATCCGGTCTATCGATGCGGGCCGCGCGTAAGGCCTTGAGGTTGCCACCCGTTTACGGAATCCCCCGGCGCTTACGCTTAGCGCTTGTTTCGGATGTGGGAAGTCGGATCGTGACGATCTGCGCGTCGCGCCCTTCGACGATGCTCGATACGGGTCTCAGTCCGGGTGTGAAAAGTTCTGCGGGGGTTCAAGTTTGTCGGCAGAATTGGTCGATAATGATGTTGGATTGGCGGATGTGGGGAAGTCGGCAAGATGCGCGCACAGCCTTGTAGGCTTGATTTATTCGGGTTTATCAGGCTGTTCCTTTTTGTGGGCGCTCGATGGTTGGCTCTATTTGTTGCCGGCGAGGGGGTGGTAGAACTCCGCCGGTCTTGGGCCGAGGGTGTTTGTGAGGGTTCCGAGGTATTGGATTGTTGCGTCGATACGGTCGCCTGCTTCGAGGTATTTTCCGGTGGCCAGGCCGACGCCAGAGGGTGTTCCGGTGGCGATGACGTCGCCCGGTTCGAGTGTCAT
>JAFGTU010000008.1 GCA_016933985.1 Sedimentisphaerales bacterium
CCCGAAGACCTCGGGAACGTGAGTGCCATATCCTTATCGCTGACAAAGACGTTGTTGCGTACGCAATTGTTCTTTGCCATGTGGTTGTGCGATGGGCGGACTATGCCGACGGATAGATTCCCCTCGACGATGCAATTTTCCGACCGCTCGTCGAGGTAATAGGCCGAGGCGCCGTAGCCGCCGGTGTCGATGATGTCACGGATAAAGTTGCCCCGCAGAACCAGGCCGTTGCCGGCGAAGCAGTAGATTCCTCCGCCGTCGTGCAGCTCGGTCATCGCGCGGTATATCAGGTTGCCCTCGATGCGGTTGTTTTGCCCGCCGCAGTTGATGGCGGTGTATGGGGCATCGTGGATTTCGTTGTGGCTGTACTGACCATCTCTGCCGCCGCCCTGCAGGGCAAGAGCGCTTGGGTAGGTCAGGCCTATATCGTGAATGTGATTGTCCGTCACGGCCACTCGCGTCCCGCTGCATTTTATCCCGCAAGCCCCCGTATGGTGAACATGGCATCTCTCGACTTGAATGTCCATGCCTGATGCCTTAACGCCCTGCCCGCCAACGTTAGTGATTTCAAGCTCGCTGAGCCGGCAATTCTCAGCGGAGGAAATTGAGATCGCCCCGTCGAAGGCGCCTGCTCCGAATCCGCCGGCCTTCAGTGGAGTAGTCGTCACCATGAGGGCCAGCCGGCGAATCGTTATGTCTCGTCCGCCGCGGATCTTTATGATCGAGTCAAGGTTTGGAGCAAAGACCTCGGCCTTGCTCATATCCTCGCCCGGCAGCGGCCAATAGACAACCTTTCCCGCCGAGCGGTCGAGATACCACTGCCCTGGCTGCGTCATCCCCTCGCGGATATTCCAGACGACGTACTTTTTGACTCCAAAGGCGCCTGGCGGATGGCCCGACGGGCTTGAAAAGGTCAGCGTCTGGGACTGCGTATCGTTGGCCGCCAGGCCGATGAGCGATTCGTCCCACATGTGATAGACGGTGATTTCGGCGTTTTTGACGTCGAGCCATTCGCCGAGGTCGCCCGGCTTGTACTTGAGCGTGGTCAATTCCTCGTTTGTCGGCTTGCGCTTCCATCCACCGCCGGTCGTTGTCATCCAGGGTACGTCGAAGGAGCTAAGATGCGTGAAGGTCCCCTTCTCAGGCAGCCGGGCCCGGCCGCAGTACCGCCCGTTCACAACCAGCGTCCGAAAATCCCATTTCCCTTCCTTAACGCCGGGCAAAGCGGCCGAGTAGAACCGCTCGCCGTCCTTCTTCCAGCCCGTAACCATCCGCCCGCCGATTAGGCAAGCCCTGGCGTCCGGAGCCGATTCAATCGTAAGACCCGTATCTTCGCCGGTCAGCTCCAGAGTCTTGTCGAGGAAGTAATGCCCTGCCTGAAGCACTATACTTCGCGGCTGTTCTTTGCCGAGTTTTCTCGCCTCTGCGCGGGCGGCTTCGAGCGTCGCCAACGGTCCGTCCGTTCCCCCGTTATTGGGCGCCAGCAGCCGGCCCGACCAAGAGTCGCTGCCGGTCGTAGCCACATACAATACCGGTGAGTCGCCGGCGTACAGGAGCGACGAACAATGGACCGACCCAGCGAGGGCTGTCAAGATGAACGCGGCTCTTCTCATTTTTCCGCTCCTTCATTCAATTCCAGTAACCATAACAGGCCGTTTCAACTCAAATCAGACGCACGTTTACAGGCCCAAATATAAAGCGGCAACCTCAGTCTATGCAAGCACCAAGATTGCCGCTACCCGCCATTTGCCGGGTCCCGCCAAGACCCGACAAACCACACCCAAAAAATTCGTTATTTCTCGTCGAGGACGGTCAGGCAAATGAATTGCTTGCCCTCAAGGAATTCGAGCGATGCGCCGCCTCCGGTCGAGATATGGCTGACCTGGTTTTCCAGGCCGAGGCCCACTATTGCGCTGGCGCTGTCTCCGCCGCCGATTATACTGCATGCTCCGGCCCGCGTGGCCTTAACAACCGCCTGCGCCACCGCCTTTGTGCCGCCGTCAAACGGGGGTATTTCAAAAACGCCCATCGGCCCGTTCCAGACAATGGTTTTGGCATCGACAATTTTTCCGGCGAACTCCTCAGCCGCCATTGCTCCTATATCGACGGCTTGGTAACCGGGATCAATATCACCCACAGCCGTGCGATACCGTGCGCCCGGCTTGAGCTGGCGGACTATATGATGATCCACTGGCAGGATGACCTCGCAGCCGACATCCGCGGCCTGATGCAGCAGTCTCTGGCCCTCGTCGATGAAGTCATTCTCGCAGAGGCTCTGGCCGATACTCTTGCCGTTGCCCTTGAGAAACGTGTATGCCATCGCCCCGCCGATGATAATGCGATTGACCTTTCCGATAAGATTTTCAATGACTCCGATCTTGTCGGAGACCTTTGCGCCGCCGAGTATCGCGATGAACGGCCTTGCGGGGTCGCGCAGGGCGTCGCCGAGATACTTTAGCTCCTTCTCAATCAGGAAACCGATCACTCTCGGCTTGCCTTCCATTACGACGGGGACGGTGTACATCGAGGCATTGTCGCGGTGTGCCGTGCCGAAGGCGTCGTCCACGTAGATATCCGCCGTGCCCGCAAGTGCCCTGGCGAAGTCGTCCTTGGCCTGGCGCAACTGGGCGTCTTCCTTGGCGGCCTTGTCTTTGATGGTCTCTTCCTTGTGGAATCGCAGGTTCTCGAGGAGCATACACTGCCCGCTCTTGAGGGCCGCGGCCTTTGCGGCGGTCTCCTTGCCGATGCAGTCTTTAGCAAAGACAACATCCTGGCCGAGCAGTTGCGACAACCTGGCGGCCACCGGCGCCAGCGAGAACTTCTCATCGGGCACCCCCGCGGGACGACCCAAGTGGCTCATCAGAATAAGGGCGCCGCCGCCGTCGAGGATGTGCTTGATTGTCGGCAGCGCCTTGACGATCCGGTCGTCGCTTGTAATGTTGCAGTCACTATCCAGCGGGACGTTGAAATCGCACCGCATAAGGACCTTCTTGTTACGAACATCGATATCAGCAACGGTCTTCTTAGCCATATTCTTTACCTGCATTTAGCCCCCATATTTCATGCGGGGTTCTTCTTCATATATCAGCAATCTACCGAATGGTATTCGGTTTTCAAATTACAGCGCGGCCATTTTTTCCATAATATCTACGCTGCGGTTGGAGTATCCCCACTCGTTGTCGTACCAGCTTATGATTTTGACGGTCTTGCCGATGACCATAGTGCAGAGCGAATCGAAGATGCTCGATGCCGGGTTTTTGATAATGTCGCTGCTGACAATCGGCTCGTCGCAATAGACGAGAATGCCCTTCATCGGGCCTTCGGCGGCCTTCTTGACGGCTGCATTGACGGCATCGACGGTAACATCCTTGCCGACGTTGACAACCAGATCGACGACGCTGCCGACCGGGATAGGCACGCGCATCGCCATGCCGTCGAGCTTACCGGCCAGAGCCGGGATGACCTGGCCGATTGCCTTGGCCGCGCCGGTGCTCGTGGGGATCATATTCGCAGCGGCCGCACGGGCGCGACGAAGGTCGCTGTGGATCATATCGGCCACGCGCTGGTCGTTTGTATAGGCGTGGATAGTAGTCATAACGCCCTGCTGGATGCCGAATGAGTCGTTGAGGACCTTCGCCACCGGTGCCAGGCAATTTGTAGTGCAGCTTGCATTCGATACGCAATTAATTTTGGCGGTGAGCATATCATCGTTTACGCCGAGGACGATTGTCGCGTCGATTTTGTCCTTGGCGGGGACGGTGAGCAGGACCTTCTCGGCCCCGGCCTTGATGTGGTCTGCGTAGCCGCCCTTGGGCGATTCGGCGCTGCGGAAGATGCCCGTGGACTCCACGACGACCTTGACGCCCATTGCTTTCCAGGGCAGCTCGGCGGGGTTCTTGACGGCCAGGACCTTGATGCTCTTGCCGTTAATTACCAGTTCGCCGTCTCCGGCCTTGACGGTGCCTTCCCACTTGCCCATAACCGTATCGTATTTGAACAGGTGGGCCAGGCTCTTGGCGTCCGAGAGGTCGTTGATTGCGACCAGCTCAAGCTCGCCCTTTCTCTGCATAATAATCCTTGCTACGGCCCTGCCGATTCTGCCGAACCCGTTAATTCCAACCTTTGTTGCCATTTCACAGTCTCCTTTTTTGTGCTCTAAGCGGCGTTTCTGCCTAATTCAATGGGTTTCACCCTTAACGAACCAGCTACTATAATTGCGACAACCCGGCCTGTCAAGGATTGATTATTAATGATCCGTTCGACCGGCTCTGGACAAGTTGATAATTGATGATTTGGAGGCAGGGGAGATTGGGTTTGTTTGGGTTTGTTTTTTCTGTTCCGGCGGGGTGGAATATTGGCGCAAATGCTTGGGGTAAAAGAGGTTGGGTTGTTTTTGGCGTTGAGGGAATTGGGTTTGTTTTGCATAATTAAGCGGTTGCCACAAAGGCACAAAGGCACGAAGCTGCGGCGGTATAGATGAGAAGCCGGGAGGCTTGCTGTGATTTCTTAGCAAGATAGGCAAGATGGGGGCTTTGCGTATATGCCACTGATCCGGCCTTAGACGCCTTTGGGTAATGGGTGATTTGATTTGTTTGTATGGTCTTCATATTGACGATCCGCTATTATTTTGGTGAGTATTCCCGATGAACCGGGATCTTCGTCTTCGCTTTGCTTCGAATTCGATATACGCTATTCAATTTGATGTATGTTATATATCACTTAGCGTTTGATGTCAAGTGAATTCCTGCCACAAAGACACTAAGGCACAAAGAATGGAGCCACAGAGGGCCAGGGAGGGCACCGAGGGCACAGAGAAAATAGGAGTAGATGGGTAAATAAGTGAATGAGCGGATACGAGGACAGGGTATCGGGGTATCAGGAGAACAGGGGGTGGAAATCAGGGTATGGCTGGGCTGTTTGGGCAAGGCCGGCCGCGGATGCCCAAGGCACAGGTACCCAAGGCACAGGTACCCAAGGCGCAAGTTTCGGGGGCTTTGGCCGGGTTTTCAGAGCAAAAAC
This sequence comes from Sedimentisphaerales bacterium, assembly GCA_016933985.1. GTDB lineage: Bacteria > Planctomycetota > Phycisphaerae > Sedimentisphaerales > Anaerobacaceae > JAFGCD01. Next base: position 5,020 of record JAFGTU010000008.1, read on the forward strand.
AGGGGAAACGAAGTTTGGGGCGTGCTTTTCAGTCCACCCGGCGATATACTGATTCTTAGAGATATGTAAACAGGAAGCAGTGGCCCGGACGGCAATCGCATTTGGAGGAAATCCACGGTTGCCGGGCAGGCGGTCGAGCGAAGATATATTGTCGATGTCGTTGGGGATTTGCCCGTGATACTTATGGAAATCGACCCTCAAACAGGCTCTATCGGCAAGAGCTATATCCACGGAAGCGCCCAGATTTTCGCCCAGCACGACGGCGGACGGACGGCCGACCGCTATTTCTACCTCCACGACCGCCTCGGCTCGGTCCGCCAGGTTATCAACTCCTCCGGCAGCGTCGTCAACTTCTATACATACGAGCCGTTCGGAAAGTGTTTTGCCACAGAGTGCACAGCCCTAAGGGCCAGGAAGACCACAGAGAATCCATTCAAGTTTACAGGCCAATACCTCGACGCCGAGACCGGAGAATACCACCTAAGGGCAAGCTCCCTTGGGGACATATCCGTCGGGGACAACCCCCTTTGGGACATGCAATACAACCCAACCCTCGCAAGATTCACCGCAAGAGACCCCGTCTTCGGAAAACTCGAACAGCCAATAACACTGCATAAGTATCACTACTGTTCAAATGATTCGGTTAACAGGGTGGATCTAACAGGTAAATGGGCCGTGACATCAGGCACTACTATCCATGTTGCAGGTGGAAAAGGCGGGGCTCAAATTTCCGTGCAGTATTTCTACGGTATGAGCGACGATTTGACATTCTTCACTGGGTATATGCTTACCGTGGGCGGTTCCTTGGAGCTTACTCAGTCTGAAGGTATGTCAATCTCCGCGCACTACACCATGGGATACTCTCCTAACGCCCAATCACCTGAAGACTTTCGCGGATTCTTTGTGGAGGGAGGGGGCTCAGCCGGTTTTGGCTTCTCAGCCGGAGGCAGTTACGCTTGGAGTCCCGCGACTAACGTCCAATTGCGGACTGTCGCAATGGGTGGCGGCTTTGGGGGGTCAATGTATGCACATGGGACATGGACATGGGTATACTCCGATTTTTCAATTGGGCCGTCCATGCACACGAGGACTAGGTCACCGTTTGAGCAACGGCTGACGAATATGCAGGACTGGTTCGACAATCGGTTGATAGGATTAGTGAGATAATAAATGCCATTGTGCGTTTCATTTGCCGAAAAACTGTTCGAGATTGTGTTTTGCGTGAGCCTATTCGCCACGCCGGTATTCATAGCGATAGCGGTGGTTCGGTATTACATAATGTTGGATCATATTAAGCGGACTAATCCCCAACGCTTCGGGAGGCCTTTGCGGTGGGGGCTTAGACGTCTCCCAGAGCTTGAAATGTCAGACCATGACGATGATCCAATTGTTGATCTGTATCTTCAGAGATTCCGCAGGTCACTGCGATTGGCCGTTCTTTCAATAGTTGTCTTATTTGCGAGTCTGGCAATCTTGGTGCTGACCTGTTGAGATCTATTATTACAGGAGCCTCAACATGGACTCGAAAAGACTATATGTGATTCTTGGCATAGTAGGCTTGGTTGTCTTTCTGTGGGTGCTTGGGAAACGTCGAAATGAGCCCTCTATGCAAGATGTCATCGCGCAGAACCCGATGTTTGCCCATTTCGTAGATCAAGCGGATATTAGCAACTTGCATATGGCTGTTATTCAGGGGAATACTGAGTCTGTCCGGAAATTGTTGGATGCTGGTGCTGAAGTGAACGCCAAGTCGAGCGATGGCACAACGCCTCTACATATGGCTGCTGTGTTTGGCCAACTAAGATCCGCAGAGCTGTTGCTGGCCACAGGTGCAGATCCTTTGGCACAGAGCAACGGCGGAGACACGCCCTTGGCTTTAGCCGCCCAGGCAGGCAAACCCCAACTTGTAGAGTTGCTACTCCTTAACGGAGCGCAGGTCGATATCACGAACAAAAAAGGGCAGACTGCACTTGATGTGGCACTGTTGTGCAGGAGGAACATGGCCGAAGCTCCTCGCTTATTGAAAGGTGCTTTGTCGGGGTATAAGGAGAATCTCGACGAATGTATTCAATTGCTCAGCGAGAAAAAGGCGAAATGATGCAACAATGTGTTGAGAATGAAATCTTGCATCGGGAGTCAATAGGCCAAGCGGGTCTTTTGGCTATGTCCTGGCTACCACGCCAGGGAGGATAACAGACCTCGTGAAGGGAAAGGCTGGATTGATTAATGAATAGACTCAAGCTGAAAGTGGTTGGATTGGTGGTTCTGATATTTGCGATGATTGTCGGCGTTTGGTTTCTTCGGCCCGGCGAATCGCCGCCGGCCAGCCAGGTAGAAAAACACAAACAAACCGCCTCCAAGCCACAGGCGAGTACGCAAAAGGCCAAGACAACTGCCGAGTCTGCTGCGGAAAGGGCCGTCTCACAAAGAGCATTTGAATTCGAGAAGCGCAAGGCCGCCCAGCTTAGCTCGACCGCCGAATCGCTCAAGACGCTCTACCGCAATCCGGGCAGTCCCGAAGCGGCAAAGGCAAGGCAATCCCTGCTCAAGCAGGGGTCCAGAGCTAAAAAGCCGGATTCCCGCTTGCGCGGGAATGACAAATACTGCTTGCACAAGATTGGTTCGCAGATGTATTGGGATTCGCATAAGAACGGTTAGGACCCCGCGTGAAACGCGGGGCTAAATAGATTGGGGGTTCGTATCTATGGATAGGCGTGGATTTTTGAGGGCGGTGGGGGCTGGGGCGGCGTTGGTGGCTTTGCGCGGCGGGTTTGCTGCCGCTGCGAGCAACGACAAGAAGCCCAACATAGTGTTTATCTTAGCCGACGATTACACGTTCGAGGGCGTGCGGGCGCTGGGCAACGATGAGATCGAGACTCCTAATCTCGACAGGCTCGTTGCCAAGGGCGTTACCTTCACTCATGCTTACAATCAGGGGTCTTGGACGGGGGCGGTCTGCATCGCCAGCAGGACAATGCTCAATACGGGGATGTTCCTCTGGCATGCTCAGAAGGTCGATAGCAAGGTTGACAAGCGGTTCACCCAGGGCGAGAAATACTGGTCGCAGCTCATCGACTCGGCGGGATACGATACGTATATGACGGGCAAGTGGCACGTCAAGGCGAATGCTGAGGCGATTTTCGATAGTACGGTGCACATTAGGCCCGGGATGCCCAATCAGACACCGGAGGGCTACAACCGCCCCATCGAGGGTAAGCCTGATCCCTGGAGCCCGTACGATACGAGATTCGGGGGCTACTGGGAGGGCGGCAGGCACTGGAGCGAGGTTCTTGGGGACGATGCCGTCGGCTTTATCGATCAAGCCAGCAAGAGCGACAAACCCTTCTTTATGTACCTAGCCTTCAACGCCCCGCACGACCCGAGGCAGTCACCGAAGGAATACGTGGATAAGTATCCGTTGGATAAAATCGAGGTGCCGGAGAATTTCGTGCCGGAGCATCCGGATAAGGACGCTATCGCGTGCGGGGTGAAGCAGCGGGACGAGAGCCTGGCCCCATTTCCGCGGACGCCATACGCGGTGAAGGTCAATCGTCAGGAATACTACGCGGCTATTACGCACATGGACGCCCAGGTCGGTCGAATCCTCGATGCCCTCGAAAAATCGGGTAAGGCCGAGGATACCTACGTATTCTTCAGTGCCGACCAGGGCCTTGCCGTCGGCCATCACGGGCTCATGGGCAAGCAAAACCTCTACGACCACAGTATCCGCGTGCCCCTGATAGTCGCAGGCCCCGGCATAAAGAAGAACAGAAAGATCGATACGCCCGTCTATCTCCAGGACATCATGCCCTCGACGCTGGAGCTTGCCGGCGTCGCAAAGCCTGGGTACGTCCAGTTCAACAGCCTCCTGCCCCTGATAAGGGGCAAGGCCGGGCCGCCCTACGAGGCCATCTACGGCGGCTACTTAGCCGTCGCGCGAATGGTCGCGCAGGACGGCTACAAGCTGCTGCTATTCCCAAGAGTAAAGAAGGTCCTTCTATTCAACCTGAAAAGAGACCCGCAGGAGATGACGAACCTGGGTGAGAGCCGCAAATATCGCAAGAGGATCAAGAAGCTGTTCGCCAAGCTGCTCGAACTGCAAAAGGAAACCGGCGACGAGCTGGATCTAAAGAGCATCTACCCCGATCTGCTATAGACTCTGGCGCGGTCATGCCTTAGGCTCTCGGGTTTGAGGTTGCCTGACGTCTAGTGTGAATACCCCGGCGCTTACGCTTAGGGCTTGTTGTCTGTCCCGGCGCTTACGTTTCGGGCTTGTTGTCTGTCCCAGCGCCCCTGGCGGACAGGCTGGTGTGGGTGCATTTTGGGGGATTTTTTCGGTGCGATTGTGTAACATAATCGGGGTGTGCGCAATAATATCTATGACGATGGTTGGTGCTATGGCAAATGTTGTTAGGCGAACTGAGGGGGACGATTTGGTGTTAAGGGCCAAAACCGATGCCGACGCTTTGGCTGAATTGTACGAGATGTACTACGAGCGAATCTTTCGATTCTGCGTGCATCGGCTCTTTTACAGGGAAGTGGCCGAAGATGTTGCCTCGACGATTTTTCTGGAGGTGGCCCGCAAGATTCGTGATTTCAAGGGTCGAACGGACCGGGATTTCAGGAACTGGATTTACACCATAGCGGTCAACCAGGCCAACGCCTACATAAGGAAGTCGCTGCGTCGCAGGAGACTTCTGGCGAAGGCGGCCGAATCGCTTGGGGCCGGGCCGCAGGGCGACGATGATTCGGCAAGGCTCGACTGGCCGAGACTGTATGCAGCTATTATGAAACTTAAACCGCAACATCAAACGATCATAACATTGAGATTCTTCGAGAACCTGCCGTTCGATGAGATATCGCAGGTTTTGGATATTACGCAATCGACGGCGCGTGTAACGCTGCACAGAGTGCTGAACAAATTGCGAACGAGTTTGCAGAGCTCCTTCGAGGGGGAATTGTAAGATGTTCAAAGACGAAGCCGATTTTGAAAAGATTGTGGGCCGGCTCAATATCGACGATCAGCCGAACCCCGCCCACCGGGAAAAATTGCGAAGGCAAGTGCTTAACGCCTTCGATGAAGCTTCCAAAGGATCGGCGGGCCGGACGAGTGAAACTCAAGCCGCAGGCACGACGATTCCAATAAGGCCGCTGCTGAAATTCGCCGCCGCTGCGGTGATACTAATCGCAGCGATAATCGGCATCCATCAACTGAAAAGGCCGGACAAGACAGTCACAGTCGCGAAAGACGATAAGATCAATCCATCCGAAGCTGTCCATATAGGCACGCCGGAACTAGCCCCAATCGAGCTTGAGCTGCCCAGGCCGATGTTCGTCGGGACTCCGCAGGATACGCGGGTGGTGAATCTTGAAAAGCCTCTCGGCAGGCCGCGCCCCCCGTTTATGGCGCCACTTGGGACAAGAAATGTCGCCGAGGGAAAGCCGGTATCGAGCAGTGACCAGGAGCCGATCATCGGTGATATCGGAATGATCACCGACGGCGACAAAGAGGCCGCCGACGGCAGCTATGTCGAGCTGGGTCCTCTAACTCAGCATATAACTATCGATCTCGAAGCCGTGCATGATATTTATGCCGTCGTGGTCTGGCATTACCATAAGCAATCGCGAGTGTATTTCGACGTTGTCGTCCAAGTCGCCGACGATGCCGATTTTACCAAGAACGTCAAGACGATATTCAACAACGACATCGACAACTCCGCGGGTCTGGGCGCAGGCAAGGACAAAAACTACGTCGAGACCAACGAGGGCAAGCTCATCGACGCAAAAGGCATACGCGGACGATATGTTCGCCTTTACAGCCGCGGCAATACCAGCAACGACCTGAACCACTATATCGAAGCGGCAATCTACGGAATACCCGTGGAATAGATAAGCAAGCCTGGGACTCAGCCATCGTCAGACTGTGTCTCTTTGAAAAACCGCACTTTCTTCGCAGGGCGCCCGATTTGCGTCTTCCGCTGGGCCCCCGTTTTCCACAGCGTCCTGCAATACTACTAATTATGCCGGGAAAGAAGAGAATGTCCAAGGCCAACAATAATTTTGAAGACCTGATCCGGCGGGTCGGCATCGACGCCGAGCCCGGGGCGGCCCACAAGGCCAAACTGCGCTGGCAAATGCTCTCGGCCTTCAACAAGACCGCCCAAAGACAAGAAGCCGGTCAAATGATAAGGAGAAGAATCATGAGAAGCCCAATAACGAAATTCACAATCGCACTTACGGGCGCCGCCGTGCTCATTATCATAATAGCCGTCGGGATACAGCGCTCCAAGTCGGATACCACGACAGAACGGCGTCCGGGCCAGCCGAATCCGGGCGCGACTCCGAAACCCGAACATGATCCAAATATGGCGCCTCTGGACATAAAGCTCCCGAAGAAGATGTTTTCCGGCACGAAGGAAGCTATTCGCGTGGCGAACTTGAAAAAGCTCACGGATGAATCCCGGCCGCCTTTCCTCGCTCCCGTGGGGACAAAGAATGTTGCGCTGGGCAAGCCCGTCTCCAGCAGCGACGAAGAGCCTATTATCGGCGGGCTTGAAATGATCACGGACGGTGACAAAGAGGCCGCGGACGGCAGTTACGTCGAGCTGGGTCCGATGCTTCAGTATGTGACAATCGATCTCGAGGCGATGCACAATATATATGCGATTGTGGTATGGCACTATCACAAATCCGAGCGTGTCTATTTCGACGTGGTCGTCCAGGTCGCCGACGATCCCGACTTTATCACAAATTTCAGGACCCTGTTCAACAACGATATTGACAACTCGGCAGGACTGGGCGTCGGCAAGGACAAGCACTACATCGGGACCTACAAGGGCAATCTTATAGATGCCAAAGGGGTCAAGGCCAGGTATGTCCGCCTCTACAGCAACGGCAATAACAATAACGACCTGAACCACTACATCGAGGTTGAGGTTTACGGCAAACCCACCCAATAGCTGCGTCTGACAGCGCAAAGATAAAAAAGGCGTCTCTGATGCCGGGCAAGGCTTTTTCGGCGAGTTGGAGCGGTCGTGCCCGGCTCTTTTCATGCGCTTCTTTCGGGGTTGAAAGAGGCGTTTTCCGGGCCCGGGGCGCATTTTTCATTTTTTTGTCGCAAAAAGGGTCTGACCGCCACTATATAGTGAGAACAGTAATTCCGTGAAATGTTGAGGTGCCGAAATGTCTGAGACAGACAGTTGTTACATCGAGCGTTGCCTTGACGGCCACCCGGACGATTTTCGGTTCCTTGTCCGGCGGTACCAGACCCTCTTGCTGGCCCATTTTGCAGGAAAGCTGGGCAGCAGGGACAGGGCCGAGGAGGCCGCCCAGGAGACGCTCGTGCGGGCCTACTTCAATATGAGTAAGCTGAAGAACCCGGATGCCTTCTTCGCCTGGCTCCTTGGCATCGCAAACTATGTCGCGAAGGAGCACGTACGGAAAGAACAGGTGCAGAAACAGCGGGAAGCTATCCGCTCGTTTTCCGAAGAGGCGCCAAGCCCCGAGCTTTCACAGGATTATGTTCTCGAAGGGGCAATTGCTGAGCTGCCTGAGACCTACAGGAAAGTTGTTCTCCTGCGATACTACGGCGGCCATTCCTGTAGCCAGGTTGCTCAGCGGCTTGAAATGCCGATCGGTACTGTTACGAAAACATTGTCGCGAGCCTATGTCATGCTGCGAAATGCCCTTCAGGGGCAAAGGCAAGCGCAAGTTAACGAGGTGTCACAATGAACTGCGCAGATTGCAAAGAGTTTTTGGTGCCGCTGGTCGAAGGGCTTTTGACGGAGTCGGAAAAAGTCGTCGTCACTTCGCACGTAAAGACGTGCCCCGCCTGCCGGGCAGAATTGAAGGAGTTGATCACCCTTCACAATCGGCTTGTTAAGAACGGCAAGGCTCTGAAGGAAACGAATCTTGAAAACGACGTGATGAATAAAATCATCCGCATACAAAACGCCAAGCTCAAAGAGGCCGCTGCTACGGCGACCGAGAGCCTTGCGGTTAGGAGAAAAATCATGAAGAGTCCGATTACGAAGTTCGCGGCGGCGGCTGTGATTATTGCCGCTGCTTTGATTGTTCTATATGTTCCCGGCGGCGACAGGGTGGCAATTGCAAGAGTGCTTGAGAAGGTCAACACGGTGCCGACTTTCGCATATCGATTGAAAATGAATATCGAAGATATGTCCGCGGTTCCCGAAGGCAGGATAGACGGCCTTGAGATGCAGGCTTATATCTCGACGGATATCGGCATACGGATGGATGCCTACTTGAAAGACAAGCTGATTGCAAAGACATATATTGTTTTGGAAGAGCAGGCTATCTATTCGGTTATGCCCGAGCAGAAGAAATATCTGCGAATGAACCTTAACGACGAAATTATGGAGCAGATGCAAAAAGACAACGGTGATCCGAGGGCCATGCTGAAGGATTTTATGGAGTACGAAACGGAGCAGTTAGGCAAGAGCATTATCGACGGCGTCGAGGTCAAGGGCATCGAATCGCATGACCCCAATATCGCAGAGGGTATGCTGGGCAACGTGGTCGGTCGGATATGGGTCGCTACGGAGAGCGAACTGCCCGTGAAGATTGAGATCGAGGTCTATTCGGAAGACGGCCAAAAGAAGCTCATGGATATGACGATGGACCGGTTCCAATGGGATATCGAGATCCCCGAGAGCGAATTTGCCCTCAACCTGCCCGAAGATTACGAGTTGCTGGCCGAGGTCGATTTGGCCGCCGGCCTTGAGAATATTGTCGAAGGGCTGGGCCTGTTCGCTGAGTTCAGCGGAGGTACATATCCCAGCGAGATGTCCCCGATGAAGGTTGTCCAGGAACTCCAGGCGGCGATGATATCCAATTGGGGCGGGTCGCCGGACAGCGAGCCGAGCCAAGAAGATCTCCAGAAGCTGGTGGGTCTGCAAATGGGCGCGACAATGTTCGCAGGCCTCAAGAAGGAAGGCAAGGACCCGGCGTACTATGGCGACATGGTTACGACGGAATTCCCGCAGGCCGTTTTGATGCGGTGGAAGACGGACGATGACGATGGGAATTACAACGTGATTTTGGGCGACCTTACCACCAAGATAGTCACGCCGGAGGAGCTGGAAAAACTCGAAGCGGCGCCCCTGAATCCAAAGCCCATCGCAGTAAAGCCCTTCCCGGCCGACGGCACGGAAGGGACCGTCCTGGAGGGGTTGAAGCTGACCTGGATACCCGGGGCTTATGCCACGGCCCACAGAGTCTATTTCGGCGCCGATGGCGACCAGCTCGCGTTGTTAGGCGAGGTTACAGTCGAACAGGCCGAGCCGGGTGAACTGGAAAGAGGCGTGACTTACTACTGGCGAATCGACGAGGTCCAGGCCGACGGCTCAATCACAGCCGGCGATACCTGGAGCTTCAGCACCGGTTCGCTCGTAGCCCATTGGAAGTTCGACGAAGGCTCAGGCAGCGCGACGGCCGACTCAAGCGGCAACGGTTATGAAGGCACGCTCGTCGGCGACACAGCCTGGACCACCGGGCAAGTCGGAGGCGCGCTTGTCTTCGATGGCAACGAAGACTTCGTCGATATCGCAGACAGCAACGACCTGAACATCGTCAATCAGGTAACCGTCGCAGCCTGGATAAAGGTCGATGCCTTCGACAAGGCATGGCAGGCAATAGTCACCAAGGGCGACCGTTCCTGGCGACTCCAGAGAAATGCAGGCAATACGGGCCTCGAATTTGCGTGCTCGGGCTTGCTTGTCCCGGGCAACAGGTGGGGCAGCATCTACGGAACAGTGGATATGAACGATGGCCAATGGCACCATGCCGCCGGGGTCTATGACGGCGAGCAGCTATCGTTGTATATCGACGGCAAGCCGGATGTCTCGGCGAAAGCTGTCGGCAAAATACGCATCAACGACAAGGCCGTGATGATCGGCGAGAATGCCGAGAAGCCCGGGCGGTCCTGGAATGGCCTCATCGACGACGTACGAATCTACAGCTTCGGCCTGACCGCAGAAGAAGTCGCGGCTCTGTCCAAACAGTAACCTTCACCCCGCAGCCAAGGACAAGGCCGGGCCAATCAAACCCGGCCTTTCTTATGCGCCAGGAGGCGGGCAGGATCACGGTGTTTGTCTCATCTTTTCGCAGAATCCGGCAATAAACAGGGACGCGCCGGCGTCTATACGGGGCAGGTTTGGGCGCGTCGCTCAAGCTTGCGGTCTTTGAATTCGCCAATGAAGCCGGTTTTGGAGGCAGAACCGTCATACAACTCAGTCTGAACCAAATACTTGTCAGGAGAAAGAAATGTCCAAAAGAATCTATTGCTTACTGTTCATCGGCAGCTTGTTTATTGCTGTCAGGCCGGCCACGGCCGCCGAGAAGGCGCAGAACGTCATACTATTCGGCTGGGACGGCGCCCAAAGGGAGCATGTCAACGAGGCGCTGACCCGCGGCGAGCTGCCCAATTTGAAGAGACTTGGTGCGGAAGGGGCCTATGTGAAGATCGATGTCGAGGGTACAACGGATACCAAGGCTGGGTGGTCCCAGATTCTTACCGGCTACTATCCGGAGGTAACGGGTGTATATAGTAACGGCCGGTTCCAGCCGGTCCCTGAGGGATTGAGTATTTTTGAGCGGTTAGAGAAGCAATTCGGGGCGGATAAGTTCGTGACGGTTGCCGTGATCGGCAAAAAGGCCCATTGCGGAGCGAACGACCCTCCTCGAAAGATCCGTTTGGACGATGAGGGTGCGAAGGAAGATGCCACGGTCAAGAAGAAGAAACGTGCCGCGGGGAAACCCGATCCCGGCGCCGGGAAAAAGCCGCAGGGCAAGATTGTCGAGGAGAACGGCGTGAAGTACCGCGTTATTCCGGGCCAGCCCTACTACAACATGTCTAAGGCGGTTGATGTTTGGGAGTTCGGGCTGACACAGGATGAGAAGGTCGGGACACGGGCGATGGAGCTCCTGGAGAAGCACAAGGACAAGCCCTTCTTCTTCTTTGTGCACTTCGGGGAGGTTGACCACAGCGGTCACCAGAACGGAGAGAATTCAAAGGAATACAACGACGCCTTGATTTCAAACGACACGTGGACGGGCAGGATTATCGATAAGGTTAAGGAGCTGGGCCTGGAAGGCAAGACGCAGCTCTACGTCACCGCCGACCACGGCTTCAACGAGGACGGCAAAGGGCACAGTTTCGCACCGTATGTCTTCCTTGCGACCAACAACAAACAGGTCAATCGCGACGGCCGGCGCCAGGATGTTGCCCCGACGATACTTGAAGCGTTCGGCCTGGATATTAACAGGGTCGAGCCGAAGCTTGACGGGGTCTGCCTGACAAAGGCCGACAATCGTGAGCCGGCCAAGATAGTTCCCCCGAAGGTACGCCCGAACAAGCAGAAGCAACAGGCCAAACCCGCGCGCAAGCCGGACGTTATCTTTGTTCCCACTCCTCAGGATGTCGTCGATAAGATGCTTGAGTTGGCGCAAACGGAAAAGGAGGACCTTGTCTATGACCTGGGCTGTGGCGACGGGCGCATCGTTGTCGCAGCGGCCAAGACTTATGGATGCAAGGCCATCGGCTACGACATAAACCCAAAACGAGTGAGAGAATCGCTGGCAAACGTCGAAAAAAGCAATGTCGGAAACCTTGTGACTATCGAGGAAAAGGACATCTTCGCGCTCGACCTTAGCAAGGCAAATGTGGTGACGCTGTATCTGCTGCCGGAGCTGAACGTTAAGCTCATCCCCCAACTCGAGAAACTCGCGCCCGGTTCGCGAATCGTTTCCCACGACTTCAACATGAAAGGAGTCAAGCCGGAGAAGGTCGTTAAGATGACCTCAACCGAAGACCACGGCGAGCACACGATCTACCTCTGGACCGTTCCGCTCAAAAAGAAGGCTGAGGGATAGGGCGGTGAGGCGTTCGTATTTGATTACCCGGCCGGGTCGGCTTGACCCGGCCTTTTTTGTACTCACGAGGCTTTGAACACTCATAGCTCAGAGGGTGGCGCCAGCGGGCCTTGGGGCGGCCTTCGGCTTGTTGCCACTGCCGTAGTATGGGAATTTGTCGAACATGTCGCCCTTGCCCAAGATTCGCGGGTCTCCTGTCGCCTTTAGCTGTGCCGTCAATTCCGCTGCGAGCTTGTTTTTAGCCTTTGCATACTCAGGCTTCTCTGCAACATTTTCCAACTGGTCCGGGTCTTTGCGGAGGTTGTAAAGCTCCTCGCCCGGTCTTTTTCCGAATGCCGGCTCGAATAGCTTTTCGACGCCCGGCTTGGTCCGGTGCTCCATCATATACGTCTTGGTGGGCGAGCCATCGATGTCGCCATAGCCTTCGGGGTCGCCGGCAGGCCACCGGTCGGGCTTGAAGTTGCGGATGTAGAGGTAATCGTGCGTGCGCACGGCCCGCATCGGATAGCCCACGCCGCCGGCCCGCCTGTTTGTATGCCGCTCCATACCGGTGAAGACCTTATCGCGTGCGGGATGGCCACCGCCCGATTTGGCGGAGAGCAGAATATCCAGAAAGCTCGTGCCGGTCATATCCGCAGTGGGCTTCAGCCCGGCGGCCTCTAAGAAAGTCGGCGCCAGGTCGGACAGGCTGATGAAATCCTCGACGACCCTGCCGCCCTTGACCTTCGCGGGCCAGCGAACGGCAAGCGGAACGTGCGTCCCGCCGTCGTAGAGATTGCTCTTGCACCGCGGGAAAGGCAGGCCGTTGTCGCCGGTAATCACTACGAGCGTATTATTCAGCTCACCCTTTTCTTCCAGAACCTTGAGCAATTCGCCTACCTCGCTGTCGAATCTTTGGACTTCCCAGTAATAATCGCAAATATCTATGCGGACCTCCTCGCAATCGGGCAGGCAGGCGGGGACTTCAACATCCTCAAGCTTCATTCCGCTCTGGACTCCAGACCGCCACTGGTAGGGCCTGTGCGGGTCATAACTGCCGAACCAAAAGCAGAATGGCGCATTGCTCGGTCGGGCTTCCAGAAATCTGCCGAAATCCTTGAAGCTCGGCCCAGCCGGATTGCGCATCCGCCCGCCCGGCTCATCGTATCCGGGGCCCCAGCCCTTGCGCGTATAGCCGACGTGATAGCCGGCCTTTTCCAGCATATCAGGATAGACGTCGAACTTCGCAGGCAATGTGCTCCAG
>JAFGTU010000444.1 GCA_016933985.1 Sedimentisphaerales bacterium
GCGGGACCCCAGAAAATATCCACTGCTAAAGATAACAAGGGAACAATGGAGAAGACAAAATGCCGCTTAAGGAAACGCCATTCGTATAGGACACCTTTGAGACGGCCCAATGGGTCTTTACACCCTACGGCAAGTATATTCGCGGCAGTTTCCCGCTCTCCAATAACCACACCTTTTCATTCGGCACACTTGAAACTTCCCAGCCGGCACTCTCCAAGAATACCGCGTCTTTCAGTTGCTCGCTCGTAGCCGGCGATATTACTATCTTAGCCTGAGATTCTCTGGCGATGCCCTTATTCGGCACTTCAAGATCAGAATTCCAGAAACAATTAGTTACGCTTGAATGCGCGGCAAATTCCTTTACATTAACAAACCCGATAAACGCGGCCCCGTCTTTGCAGTCATCGGCCAACTTCACATCTGCGGAGCAGTACGACCTTCCAATTTTCGTCCTGAAATCCTGTCCCCCCGCAAAACCTCCAACCAACTCACATCCTTGTCCGGACACTGTCACTGCAACAAGCGAATAGCAATCATAAACCCTCGAGTCATACCTTCCAACACCCATAAAACCGCCGATGTACTTGCCGTTTTTTTTGCTGCATACTATCTCTCCGAGACTGCCCGACTTTTCAATTAGACCGCAATTACTCCCTACGAATCCCCCCACCCAAGACATTCCATCACAGATAACATCCAGCTTAATATCAGAGAGGCATTCAACAATATGCCCGCGGTTAAAGCCTGCCAATCCCCCCCAGGCTGTATTCTTTTCTCCGTCCACAGTATAGACCCTGCCACTGACTTTACATTTTTCAATTAAACCCTCGTTCTTCCCGCAAAGCCCGCCGACAGCTCTTACGCCGGAAACCTCAAAACCTTCAACAACAACATTCCTTAAGATCCCCGTTTGAAGAACAACTGTAAACAAACCCGAATACGGCAGCTTGTTGTTGATAGAATAATTCCTTATAACATGACCGTTTCCGTCGAAAACGCCGCCAAAACCGAACCCGAAACCGATCCCGTAAAACTCCACCCCCTGCATATCGATATCCGCCATGAGTTTGAAATGCTTCTCGATATCGCGAGGATAAACACCGATCAGCGTCAGATCCTCGGCGTCGTAAATAAGGTAAGGATCATCGACCGTTCCGGTTCCGCCGCCATATTCGACGGGTTCGTCTTTGATGACAACACCCGGAGTATTCTCCCACACAAGGCGCGGATAATCGCCGTCCTCATCGATCACCCAGACGCCGTCGCCCCAGTATTTGAAAGTTGACCTTTTCTTCAGTTCACTCGTCCGCTTGGCCACGGCAGCCACGTCAAAATCATTACCGCTCTTCTCCGCGTCCCAGGAAGAAAGATCCACTCTGCCCGTGTTCTTCCCGACAAAACCGCCAGGCTCATCGTTGACAGACGTAGCCTTGCCGATTGAATAGCTTCTGAGTATCCCATAGGTGTTTTTACCTGCAAATCCACCAACTTTATCGCCCGCCGCCGTAATCACGTTAGAATAGCAGTCAATAATATATCCACCGTTTTCACCCGCAATACCGCCGATACCGCTTTTACCGACGACCTGCCCCTCAGCAAGACTCATAGCTATAAGGCTATTGTTGCTCCCCACAAAGCCGCCGATTGCAGACCCCTTGCACATAATCTCAAAACCAAACGCAAAGCAACTCCGTATAGAACCATTGTTACCCCCGCAAAAAGCACCAACGCTGCTTGCCCTGGTTTGAGAAACAATACTCACCCCTTCGCAAGAACTGTTAGTTATCGTACCAGCATTGTAACCAACAACACCACCGCCACCGTCAAGCGTGTGTTTCGCGACTATATTGCACTTAGCGAAGCAATTATCGATACTGCCAAATTGACTGAACCCCACAAGTCCGCCGACAACGTTAAATTTACCGGACTTCTCATAAGCAGTTATAGTTACATCACACGTCGAATTCTTGATTGAAGCATTATCCAGAAAACCAACCATCCCACCTATGGCATAGATGCCGCTTAGCTCACCTGTCACCGAACAGTTTTCAATAACACCCTCAAGCGAAGCCGCAAAACACGATGCCGTGTTGCTCCCTTTAACGTTGACGTCTATAAGATGAAGGTTCCGGATTACCGCATTCTCTTCGAGATCCCCGAAAAGACCCAGGTAGTCAACATCGCGGTTTTCCGCCGTGAAGTTTGATATAGTATGCCCGCCACCATCGAATACCCCATTAAAAGCCTTTCCCCCCTGGGGGCCCCATTCCTTATCATCAAGATCAGGCGCGATGATCGCCCGTTCATAAACCGTTCCCGCCATATCAAGATCAGCGATGAGTATGAAATGTGACTCATAATCCGACTGGGTCTTGCCAAGTTCGATCAGGTGTTCAACACTGGCTATCTGATAAGGATTATCCGCCGTTCCATCCCCGCCCCCATATTCGCCGCAGAATCCACACGAAATCACTACAGAAAAGAAACTCAGAACAACGAAAGTCTTACGCATTAGAAACCTCCATATCCCAAACGGGAGATAAGACAGCTATGTGAAGAATCGAGAAGGCTGGACATACTCTGTGGAAAAGCATTCAAAAGCGACATCTCCCATTGTACCTTTACAAACGGCATTTCTGCACGCCTTTATACTTTTCTTGAGGCAGTCCTGCACAGTTCAGGCCATATAATAGCAAAACTCCATCCCGATGTCAAACTATTTTTTGACAAATTCAGTGCGCCACGCTGCGTAGAATGCAGGAAAGACGGGATTGTGGTGTGTTACGGGCCTAATGGACGCGGGCAAATTGAAGGAGGAAAATTAAGAGCCCCGCCCGGGTCGCGTCGTCGATTTGGGCTTGACCGGCTCGCAGGACATTGTTAGAACCGATTGCGTCTCCTATCGGAGAAAACTCTATTGAAAGGGGTAATACTATGGCGACGACAGAAGACCCAAACAAAACAAATGAGGCCGGGGGTGATAATTCGACCGGCACTGCGGCCAAAGGACATGACCGGGAGCTTGGCAGTAACGCCCGTAAGTGGGCGATGTTCTGCCATCTGGCCGGGTTGGCCTGGATGATGGTTTGGCCGTTGCCGATAATAGGCGGCGTAGTCGGAACCTTAATTGTCTGGCAGATTAAGAAAGACGACGACCCGTTCATTGACCGCAGCGGCAAACAGGCATTCAACTTCCAGCTCTCGATGCTGATATACTCCGCGGTGCTGGCGATTACGGTCATCGGCGTCTTTCTGCTGCCGGTTGTCGCCGTTCTGAATATCGTCTTCGCAATCATCGCCGCCGTCAGAGCCGGTGACGGCAAGGGCTACCGCTATCCGTTGAGCATCGAATTCGTGAAGTGACAGCCGTTCGGGCGCAGCGAGCGGGCATAGTCTTCGTGCTGTTGCCGGCAGAGAAATCGTATTGACGGAATTGAACCGAGTATCAACCGGAATGGGAGGAAACTGCTCAATGAATCCGAGAATAGACCGACGTGAATTTATCAAACGTTTGGGGGCCGGTGCCGCGGCGCTCGGGATATCGGGCTGCGTCAGTGTTAGTGAGTCCGGAGGGCGCAAGATTTCAGCGAAGAAACCCAACTTCATCATTATCTTCTGCGATGACCTGGGCTACGGCGACCTCGGCGTCTATGGGCATCCGACGATTCGCACGCCGAATATCGACAGGATGGCCGGCGAGGGGCAGAAATGGACGAACTTCTACGTGGCTGCGAGTGTCTGCACGCCGAGCCGGGCCGGCTTGATGACCGCCAGGCTGCCTATTCGCAGCGGGATGTGCAGCGATAAGCGCCGCGTGCTCTTTCCCGATTCGGCCGGCGGCCTGCCTGAAAGCGAAGTTACTATCGCCCAGGCCCTAAAGCCGGCAGGCTACGCCACGGCGTGCATCGGCAAATGGCATCTTGGCCACCTGCCCCAATACCTGCCGACCCGGCGCGGCTTCGACTCCTATTTCGGAATCCCGTACAGCAACGATATGAAGCCTTCTCCCCTGCTTGACAATGAAGAAACCATCGAAGAACCTGCCGATCAGACCACCCTGACCAAACGCTATACCGAGCGGGCCGTCGGTTTTATCGAGAAGAACAAGAGCGGACCTTTCTTCCTGTATTTCGCTCATACGTTTCCGCACGTACCGCTTTTTGCCTCTAACGCCTTCAAAGACACCAGCGCCCGCGGGCTGTACGGCGACGTCGTCGAGGAGCTGGATTGGAGCGTCGGGAAGATACTCGATACGCTGCGCAGGCTGAAGCTCTGCGAGAACACGCTCATCCTGTTCACGAGCGACAACGGCCCCTGGCTAATACAGCACCTCAACGGCGGCTCGGCGGGCCTGCTCCGCGACGGCAAGGGATGCACGTTCGAGGGAGGGATGAGAGAGCCGTTTATCGCGTGGTGGCCCGGCTGGATAAAGCCGGGGCAGGTCGTTCAGGATATGGGCAGCACGCTTGACTTTTTGCCGACCCTCTGCTCGCTGGCAGGCGCCAAGCTGCCAGACAAAAACATACTCGACGGGGTGGATATCTCGCCGGCCCTTCTGGGCACGGGGCCCAGCCCGCGAAATGTAATGTTCTTCTACCGCGGCGCGAAGTTGTACGCGGTGCGCAAGGGCCAATATAAGGCCCACTATATCACCAAGCCCGCATACGGCCAAAATATCAAAGACGCCAAGCACGACCCGCCGCTGCTCTTCCATCTCGGGCGCGACCCGTCCGAGCAGTATGACATCGCCGAGAAGCACCCGGACGTTATCGAGGACATTCGCAAAGAGGTCGCGCTGCACCTTGCCAACCTGACGCCAGGCAAGGACCAATTAGCCGAGCGAATATCGAAGAATTAAGACGCCCGATTTTGCAGGGCCGTTCGGAAGGAGCGAC
>JAFGTU010000445.1 GCA_016933985.1 Sedimentisphaerales bacterium
AAGCTGAGTACGCTGGTGTTCGTGCCCATCATCAATGTTTCGTCGATGTAGTTGCCGTAGGCGAACCATCGCTGCTGCGTACCGATCCCGTCGCATTCGAGAAGCACCTGCCATTTGTCGTTGTAGTAGTAGGTATTCGTCGTCCCGGCCACCGAATCGACCTTCTTGATTCGTCTGCCGAGGGCGTCATAGGCAAATTCGGCTATGTTAGTTTCGTCTTTTGTGATTTTTGTGATTCGGTTCTCGTAGTCGTATTCGTACATCTAACCGCCTTTATCTATATCCACGTCGTCAAGCACGAACAAGGAAGAATGCACCGCACCCCTTCACCCATATTCACCTTTCTCAGTCTCAATGTTGATTCCAGTTTCGGTTAAGTTGCGGTGAGTTGTTTCCATGGGTCATCACCGAACGCCGGGCGTCTTTGGTCTTTCCCTCCAACTTATGGCTTCAGCTATTTTGATGCCATCGACGGCTGTGGAGATTATTCCGCCTGCATAGCCTGCCCCTTCCCCGGCCGGGTATAGGCCCTTAATAGCGGGGCTTTGGAAAGTTTCGTCCCTGACAATTCTTATCGGTGAAGAGCTTCTTGATTCCACTGCGGTCATAATCGCATCGTTCATCGCGAAGCCGTTGAGTTTTTTGTCCATTTGTGAAATCGCCAGCCTGATGGTTTCGGCAACAAATCCGGGCAGACATTCTGCAAGGTTACATAGTGTGGTTCCCGGGGTGTACGACGGTATAACTTCTCCAAGTGAATTTGAAGGCCTGCCGGCAAGGAAATCGCCGACAAGCTGGACAGGCGCAAAGTAGCTGCCGCCCCCGGCCTCAAAGGCTTTTTGCTCCCATTTCCGCTGGAACCCAATACCTGCAAGCGGGCTTGCGCTTCCGAAGTCTCGCGGGCCGACTCCGACCAGCAGAGCGCTATTTGCATTAGGACGATTTCTGGAATAAAAGCTCATGCCGTTTGTCACTATGCCCCCGGCTTCGGACGAAGAGGCAATTACCTCGCCGCCGGGGCACATACAGAATGTATAAGCGGATCGGCCGTTATCGCAGTGGTGCGCCAATTTATAATCAGACGGCCCCAGCAGCGGATGAGATGCAAACCTTCCGTACTGGGCCTTGTCGATCAAGCTTTGGGGATGCTCAATACGAACGCCTATTGAAAACGGCTTTGCCTCTATGGGTATGTTCAGTCGGGCCAGCATCTCGAATGTGTCCCTTGCGCTGTGTCCCAGGGCAAGCACTATGGTGTCTGTCTCAATGTTTTCAGAATCGTTAAGGATTGCGTGCGTAACTTTGCCGTCTTTCGTTTTAATGCCCGTCAGTTTCATCTCAAAGCGAACCTTTCCGCCTAACGAGATAATTGTATTGCGGAGGCTCATTACTACCTTAACGAGATTGTCCGTGCCGATATGAGGCTTGGCCTGATAGAGTATTTCTTCCGGCGCTCCGGCGTTCACGAATTCCTTGAGCACTTTTCTCAAGCGGTTATATTTATCCTTTATTTGGGTAGTGAGTTTTCCATCAGAAAAAGTGCCCGCTCCGCCTTCGCCAAACTGCACATTGGATTCCTGATTGAGCTGTCCGTTGCGCCAGAAGTTTTGGACATCCTTCACTCTTGAGCCGACTTCCTTTCCTCTTTCTATCAGCACGGGCTTAAAGCCCAGTTGTGCAAGGATTAGAGCGGCAAAGAGGCCGCAAGGCCCGCTTCCAACGACAACCGGGCTCGGCCCGTGTATTTTGCCGAGCGTCGGCAGCCGGTAATCCAAACAAGGGGCCGGAGAAATGCGAATGTCCTGCGAGAATCTGGAAAGCAGCTCAGGCTCATTTTTCAGTCCCACGTCTATCGTATAGACGGCAACAATATTGTTTTTGCGCCTTGCATCTATGGATTTGAGGACTACGGTGAATTTGAGGAGTTCGTGCTCTGGAATACCCAGGCGCTCCAAAATGCCGCCGACCAGGGCTTCTTCCTTGTGGTCGAAGGGTAATGTTATATCTCGCAGTCTGATCATAAGTCTAATGTTCCCCCGAATTCGGTCCGGGCGACGGGATTATTTTTCGGAGGCGGCGATGCAGTATAGGTTGTTCCAGGTTCTCATGAAGATTTGCCCGTTGCTGACGGCGGGGGAGGCGTCTGTTTTTTCGTTCAAGCTGTTTGTTGTGACGAGGAAGACTCGGTCTTCCCAGACTATTGGGGATGCGTGCCCTTTGCCCGGCAGCGGCGTCTTCCAGACGACGTTTCTTGCATTGCTCCATTCGACGGGAATATTATTCTCGACGCTCGTGCCGTCTCCTCTGGGGCCTCGCCAGGCGGGCCAATTCTCGGCTTCGGCAAGAGGGGGGACGGCAGCGATCAGGATCAGGAGCGAGAGCAGAAAGACGAGCTTGTTGTGATGAACGGTATTGGCAGTTCTTCTTATCACATTCGACCTCGTTTAGTTCGCTTGGTCTTCTTTTGGTCGGGACCCGCGGCGAAACCGCGAGCTGACTATAGACCGCCTTTTCAGTTGTTCGACATTGGCTGAACGGCGTATCTTCGGGGTTTATGATAGTGCGATATTGCAGGCCGGGCCAGTGCAATTTGCGGGATTTTGGCGTGGGCTATTTCCAATAGCTCGGCGGAATCTCCTGCACTTTCTGCGTCCACAGCCTGCCATTTTTCTCGAATTGGACTTTTTCTTTTGTAATCTTAACGACGGTAACGCCCTCTTTGACGTCTCCTTCGTAGAGGACCTGTGAGCCGATGACGGCGGCGGGTCTGTCGTCGCTGAATAGTATTCCCGTTACCAGTCCGTCGGCATAGATTTCGGTTTCCGGGGTGTCCACTGAACTGGCATCTGCGCCATATCGGCCTGTCGAGGCCGGCAAGTGTGCGGGGAAGAAGAGAGTAAAGGCCAGGACTATGGTTATCGATGCGGCGATGATGGTGGTCCGTGAGTAGCCTTGCTTGAAATGCAAATATGCCACGAGACTGAGGGCAATTGCGGCGGCGGCGAGCATCATCGAGTGTATTAGATGTGCCGAGAGGGTCGCGGCCGCTTTTTGGGCGAGATTTGCGCGGCCGAGGTTGGCCGTGCCGGTTATCAATGCAATGACGTTCCATGCCAGTAGAACCCAGCCGAGGCCTATAAGCAGGCTTGGAAGGATCGTTCTTTGGGTCCGTTTTGCATGCATTGTCACGCTCATTTTCATCCTGCGAGTTATGAATTCCCCGGGTGCAAAACCGGCCTCTCTTGGGCTGGTTGGCCCGATGGCGGAATCGTCCCTTTCCATACAGTGATGACAGCCCGGCAGGAACCGGCGAGCTTCTCATCACGCCTCCCTATATTAACATAATTGTACAATATTGGACTTCCTGTTTCAAGTAAAAAATCCCGCATGGTGGGCGGGGGATGGGTTCGTATCTCGTATGTCGGATGTCGTCCTGTCCGGGGGATATCCAGCTTCGCCGCGATAAGTTGGGTTTGATTGGGTTTGTTTTTTCGAGCAGAGTGGAGGGCGATATTGGTGTAACTCTTTGTGGCGTAAGAGGTTGCGGCGATTTCTGTGTTTTGAGAATTGGGTTTGTTTTGCATAATTGACTGGTAGCCACAAAGGCACAAAGAAACAAAGGAACTGCCACAGAGGTCACAGAGAATACAGAGGAGAGGTACGTTGGTGAGATATACGGCAGAAAACCGATTCATTTGTGGCGAGTCGGGCAAGATGGGCGGTTTGGCGATGCGGAATGCAAGCCTGTGGAATCCCACTGTTGTCGGGAACACCGTTTCAATTGTTGGTTTGTTTTCCGTATCAAGAATCCTTATTAGTATGATAGGTATTATATCGCACATAAAGTTGTGTGTCAAGTGAATTATTGGGCGAGGATTCGCCTTAAACTCGAAATTCGAAGCACGAAATCCGAAACAAATTCAAAATGCGACTCCCGATAGAGGGCATCGGGACAGGTATTTGAATGACCGAAACGAGGGCGGGGGCGGTCTGGTATTGCGTATTTGCCCGGAAGAAAGGATTCTTGAGTAAAAGGGCTGGATAGTCAATCAAGAGAATCAGAACGAATCCATTCGACCCTTCGACGATGCTCAGGACAGGTTGGCAGGGTTTTTCGACAGTACCAATAGGTTAAGGCTTTGACAGACTACTCTCTGTACCAGCTTGCCTGCCATAGCCACTTATCTGCTAACAGTGAGAGGTCGAGGAAGTCGACCTGCTCGTCCCGGTTCAGGTTGCCAGGCACCTGGCCGGGTTCTAACCATTGAGCGGCTATGTCCACAAAGTCGCCAAAGTCAATTATGCCGTTTCGGGTGAGGTCTTCGGGTATATCGTCATTTATAATCGTGACGGGTATAGTAATACTACCTGCATTTGAAGAAGTCACAACAATCTCACCGGCATAATCGCCAACAGGAACTTCCTTTGGCACGGACACCTCAAAGGAAATAGATTGGGACGATGCTGCCGGCACATCATTAACATCGTATAGTACAGGCCCAATGACTGGCAATGTTGCCAAACCATTCGGATCGGTCAAATCACTTAAGCTAGCATTTACGCCGTGCAGAGGCTGTTGGCGGCCAGCCTCACCAATAGTAAGGATAAGTTGAACAGTGTTGATGGGCTGAGTGCTAATATCGATGGCCGACGGCATGACGGCCAAAACGGCAGGCCTAATTGGAGTCTCAAAAGCTAACAGCTGTACGTCAAAGGGTCCGGCAGCGGCAGCGCCTTCAAGCACGGCCTTTATCGTGTAAGCTTTGCCCGCAGCGACCGGAATATCTACATCCTGATTGCCTGAACCATTGCCGATGTATGTTGCGATGAATTCATTTTGAATGCCACCTCTGGCTGTATCATATCCAACACAATTCTCGTTGGCATCATAAACCTGAAGTGCAATATGCGCCTGCTTGTTGGAAATTAACTTGAAGCACACCGACAAACTGTTGGCATCAACTGTGAATTGTTCTTCGATGACGGGCGTATTAGCGTCCACAACAGTACTTGACAGGGTTGTCACAATGGGAACCATCTCTGCATAGTCTTGCTCACTCATGGTCTGCACTTGCCCGTCTTTTTCAAAACTGGCGGTCATCCCCATACTTGATGGTTGCCTCTGACCGATGGGACACATCATCGGAGTTACCTTAAGGACATAGTAAGGCTGAGACAACGACTTGACCAGAAACGGTCCGGCATATACATCAACTGCGAGCCAATGTGGGCTGAACATATTGATTGGATCAAGGTAGAAGCCGAGGTAGGGAATTGAAACAGTCTCAGAAGCACCGGGAGCAAGTTCCACACTTGCGGCTGCTCCTGATGTTGTGTACACTTTGATTTGCCTCACTCCACCAAACATATCTTGCGTGTAGCGCCACCCATCCGGCAAATAGTAATCCCACCATCCAGTTGGGACAACGCGCAGTACAGCAGTAGCGTCCGAAGTATTTGTCAGATGGACGTTCGCGACATTGAATGTCCCGGGCAGTAATGGTGGTGGGATTAGAATATTTCCTGGCAGGGTATTTAAGTTCAAGTCCGCCTCAGACGAGAACGAGTGACTACTTGAAAGGTAATGCGGATTCGATGCCTCCTGTTCCAGCAGTTCCTTGGTTTCGGTGTAGGGAAGTCCCAATGCTGCCATATCTCGGGCCCAGCCAACAGCGTTGAACGCATATGTCAGGCCCCCATGAAACTTGAGGCCTGTTTCCGCCATGGCGCTTACCTCTTTCGCCGCCGAGGCGAAAGTGTAAATGGTTCCCGCTGGGGCAGCCGCCGGTGCGCCAATACCAGAAGCGGCTGTACCCACGGCGATACCGCCAGAAGTAACTTGAACAGTCGTCCAGACTTTCTTCTGTTCGCCAAAATAACTGATGGCGGCGTGGTCCATTTTCCAGAGCTGATATCCCATTGGAATGCTGACGCCCATGAAACCATTAGAAGGGTCTGGCAGCGCGAGCAAAGAAATCGCATCTCCTTTGCGAAGCTGCCATATCTGTGAGCGCTGCAAAGCAATCAGTTGGTCTGCTTTGTAAAAATCGAAATCGTCTGCAATCGGTATTTGCGGTGCCATTAGAGTAAAATTATCGTTCGCGTTGCTTAGGATACTATCTGCCGTGACCCAGATGTCTAACTCCCTCAAGGCATCAAAATCCCAGGCTCTCCAGCTATTCATGTTGTCGCTGTCCGGCAGTAAGCTCTGTGCACTTCTTTGAATGATCCTGTCAATATCAGCTGCAACGATGGCGTTAAGTGTTGGCCACAAGAGTATATCAGACAACGCGTTTTCGAATTGGTACTTTGCGGCTTGGTTTGCAACAGTATTTAGGCTGCCACTAACACCACCTAATAGACCTCCAATAAACGAAGCGGCATCCCACGCGTCAATGCTTGCTGAAAGATCAGAAAAAGCTTGATAGCTAATAACATCCATAAGACCAGTCTCATATCCCATCGCGTCCTGAATATCCTTATGAAGCGATGACATATTGCCCGACAATTGTCCTAAGGTTGGGGTAGACGAAAGTACAATATTCACCTCCACCGTCTCACCGGCGATTGCCTCACAGTCCTGACTTTGTCGCATATATCCAGGCTGATAAACGTCAACCATGTAGAAGCCCGGTAGCACGTTGCTAAAATGGTATGAGCCATCTGGCTCGGTCACGGAATTATCTACTGCACTGGCAGTCGGGGAGAGATAGGCGACACTCTCGTATAAGCCAACTGCAATTTCACCCAAGGGTATGCCATTTACATCTTGCACTGTGCCGGTTATCTCACCGACGCTACCTGCAACAATGAACTTACAAGTTGCTGAACCCGTGCCAATGGTAACGGTGACGGTATATTGCCCTGGTGCGGGCGGACTGGTACTCAAATCTACCACCGCCCTCCATAGGCCACCGCTATATGTCAATTGGCCGCTTTTCCCCATTCCGTTTATATAGTATGAACCACTGCCTGAAGTCATATAGTCGCCTGTGGCTCTGTCATAGGCTATCGCGCTTATTGACAATTGGCTACCGGCCGGATTGAAACTTGCTGAGGCCGTTACTTCTACGGTCAACTGTGAAAAAAGGTCCGAGCGGAGGGCAAGACTATGGGAGTATCCCGCTGCTATTGCTATGAAGTTATTTCCCGCCGGGGGCGTCGCCTGGCCAGAACCATCAAAGCCCCATCCGGCAATCGTGCCGTCGGAGCGGAGGGCAAGACTATGGTATTTTCCCGCTGCTATTGCGGTAAAGCTATTTCCCGCCGGCGGCGTCGCCTGGCCAGAACCATCAAAGCCCCATCCGACAATAGCCCCGTCAGAACGGAGCGCCAGGCCGTGCCAGCATCCCGCGGCTATGGCGGAAAAGTCATTTCCCGCCGGGGGCGTCGTTACCTGGTGTCCCCAATCGGCGCCCCATCCGACAATCGTCCCGTCGGATCGCAGGGCAAGGCTATACTCCGCTCCTGCAGCGATGGCCATAAAATCATTCCCTGAAGGAGGTGTCGCCTGCCCATAATAATCATCGCCCCATCCGGCAATCGTGCCGTCCGAGCGGAGGGCAAGACTATGGTAGTCTCCCGCTGCTATTGCGGTGAATTCATTTCCCGCCGGGGGCGTCGCCTGACCACACCAAAACCAATCCTCGCCCATAAATTGTTCGTTCGAGCCCCAGCCGACAATTGTCCCGTCCGAGCGGAGAGCAAGACTATGGTAGCATCCCGCTGCTATTGCGGTGAAGTTATTTCCCGCCGGGGGCGTCGCCTGGCCATACTCATCATTCCCCCATCCGACAATCGTCCCGTCCGAGCTCAAGGCAAGACTATGGCCCATTCCTGCACTCAGGGTGATAAAGTCGCTGCCTGAAGGCCCAGTCGCCTGGCCATAATCATCATCGCCCCATCCGGCAATCGTGCCGTCCGAGCGGAGGGCAAGACCATGGTAGCCTCCCGCTGCTATTGCTATGAATTCATTTCCCGCCAGCGGCGTCGCCCAATTAACGCCCCATCCGACAATCGTGCCGTCCGAGCGCAGGGCAAGACTATGTAACCATCCCGCTGCTATTGCGGTGAATTCATTTCCCGCCGGGGGCGTCGCCTGGCCATAATAATCCGTGCCCCATCCTACAATCGTCCCGTCCGAGCG
>JAFGTU010000446.1 GCA_016933985.1 Sedimentisphaerales bacterium
CCGCTGGTGGGATAGAGGCCGGGCAGCTCAGGAAGACTGGCGGCGGGCTGTACGAGCCGTTGGTAGGACCCGGTGTCAGCGGCGACCTGAAGGTTACACTGCCCGCAAAGCTCGATATAATCCAGTTACTCCAATTAGCCGGCGAGTACTTGAATCTCAATTTCATGTATGACCCGGTCAAGATCAAAGGGGAAGTGACAATCCTCTGGACGGGCAACCAGAAAGGCACTATCAAGGTCAATGAGCTTTACCCCCTGATGGAATCGGTGCTTAATTTCCACGGCTTCGCAATGACGCGCAACGCGGGGGCCAACATGGTGACGGTCACTCTGGAGGCCGAAGTGATGGAGAAAGACCCGCCGCTTGTCGAGACGGAGGCTGACAGGATAACCGAGTATGGCAACGTGATCGTGACGCGCATCTTCAAGCTCGAATACATAGACGCGGCCAGCGCCCAGAATCTTCTAACCGGAATGAAACTGGGGACGAATGTCTCGCCGGTGGGCGACGCCAAGGTTCTTTTCGTAACGGGATATGCGTATCGCATGCCGCGCGTCGAACGGCTGTTGAAGATGATCGACAAGCCAGGCAAGCCGAAGAAGATCAGGTTCAGACAGTTGAAATTTACTATGGCGACGGCTTTGGCGCCGAAGGTTAAGACCCTTGCGGAGCAGTTGGGAGCGGTGCAGATAACGGTGGGCCAGATGACGTCGCCGGACGGCCCGACGACCTCCAGCGCCCGACGGCCCAACGAGACCACCGCGGACTACACAAGGCGTCTGGCCGCTGAGAGGGCCGCACGAACGACGAGTCCGGTGCGGACATCCGCGCCCAGCACGACGACTCAGCCCGGCGTCTATCTCGATGCCGACGAGAGAACGAATCGAATCCTGATGATAGGCTTCGACGAAGAGCTGGACTCCGTTGAGGAGCTGATAGATACTCTGGATGTCGAGCAGACGGACCTGCGGACGATGAAGCTGTACCCAATAGAGCATATTGACGCCGATCAGGCCAGGAAGAAGCTCCAGGAGCTTGGTGTAATAAGCGGCACAGGGTTGTCTTCATCGTCTTCGAGCTCTCGCCTTACGGGCGGCTCAACCCGTTTTGGCGGGGCCACAAGATCGGCCTCACCCGCTGCCGCGACCACCCCCCCGCCGGCCGCTGCACCTGCGGCTTTTGGCGAAAGCGAGGGCGGTTTGACGGGGCTTGCAGGAGAGCCTTTGGTCGTGATAATCGAGCCGACGAACTCCCTCCTTGTCAATGCCACGCCCGAGCAGCACGCCCAGATAGGAACTATCCTCAAATATGTCGATGCTCAAACGGAGACCAGCACCATACCGTACGTTATCTATCCCCTGGAGAACCAGAAGCCCGAAGACCTTGCGACCATCCTCGAAAAGCTGATTCAGGAGACGGTAAAGGACAAAGAGGGCAAGGTGGAACAGGTGATAAAAAAGACCGATGAAGAGATCGTCATTGTCCCGGATGAGAATACGTTCTCGATAATCGTCTATGCCAGCAAGAAGAACCAGGAGTGGATTAAAAGCCTGATAGAGACGCTCGACAAGCGCAGGCCGCAGGTTTTGATTGACGTTACGCTGGTTGAAGTGACCAAGAACGATAAGTTTGAATATGACCTGAATTGGATTCAGAGTTTTCCTGATCTTCTTGAGACATCAGGGCTGACGGGGGCGATTACGGGCGGCACTACCCCGGTAACCAGCAATAGCATAATCGCCAAGCTCAACGCATCAACAATCCGAGATCGATACATTGACGTTCAGTCCAACTCCGGCAGCGGGACCGGCTTTTACGGCGACAAGCACATTAACGTCCTGCTCGAAGCTATGCAGACGAAGGACTACGGTCGTGTGCTTGCCAAGCCCAAGATTCTGGTCAACGATAATGAGCAGGGGACCATCAGCACTACGGACACGACATACGTGACCAAGACGACTTCGATCCCGGTGGCGACAGGCGGCACCAACCAAGGCACGCTTATGACGACGGCCGAAGAATTCGAGGGCTACGATGCGGGGATAACCCTGGACATCACGCCCCACATAAGTGAAGGTCAGCTGCTTCGGTTGGAGATTACGCTTGACCGCAGCGACTTCGGGACAATCACCGGCGACAAGCCCCCGGATACCACCGCCAGCAACCTGAACACAGTTGTAACCGTTCCGGACGGCAGCACGATTATCCTGGGTGGGATGTTGAAGATGAATCAGGGCAAGGGTGGGACAAAGGTCCCGCTGCTCGGCGACCTGCCGCTGGTCGGCGGCTTATTCAGGAGCGTCAGCAACAGTGATTTGCAGAGGCGGCTGTATGTATTTGTCCGGGCTGAAATCATTCGTCCCGCCGAGACCCTTGCTCAAGGCTTGCCGGACCTCGAAAGGATATCGCAGCGGAACAGGCTGGCCTTCGAGAAATTCGAGAATGAGTTTCAGGGCTATAAGAACTTCCCCGGCATGAAGGCCAAGACAATCAAGCCGGTCAAGGTGCTCGATACGGAGTAGCGGGTGAACAACCCCGTCGGACAACCAGTAGAACTAAACAGCACAGGGTATTTAATCTTCGACGTGCATGAAGGATTTACTAATACGAACGGCAGAGCGAACAGGGTTGATCAACGCCGATCAACTGCGCAAATTCCTCGAGGAGAACAAGGGACAAGGCCGAATCGACGAGGCTCTGCTGAACTGCCCGTACTTCACGGAAGATGCCGTACTCAAGCTCTTTGCAGAGGCCCTGGGCTGGGAGTACTTGGCGGAGATACCCGCCAACGCCGTCCCGGTGGAATTCATCGAGTCTGTCCCGGCGACTTATGCCCAGCACCATTTCCTCATCGGCATAAGGTCGCAGCAGGGCAACGGCGAGCTTACGATAGTGCTCTCCAAGCCGCTCGATGCCAACGCCCTGGATAACGTCTCCAAGATGACGGGCCTGCCCGTGCAGGCGGCCGTATCCACCAGAACGGCAATCACGGCTGTTATAGACGTCGCCTACGAGCAGAGATCAACGGTCATTGAAGAGGTTGCCGAGGAGCTCGACCAGCAGAACCTGGACCAGCTTGTGGACGAAGTCACAGGCTCCGACGACTTGCTCGACGTCGTGAATCGGCCTCCGGTTATCAGGCTGGTCAATGATATGCTCTTCCGCGCCCTCCAAATGCGGGCGAGCGACATTCACGTTCATCCCTACGAGACCAAGATTCAGATTCGCTACCGCATCGACGGCATTTTGTACGATGTCTTGAGCTTGAACAGGAACGTTCTTCCGCTAATCATATCCCGAATCAAAGTCATGGCCGGGATGGATATAGCCGAGCGCCGGCTCCCGCAGGACGGCAGGTGCAGCGTGCGCCTGGGCCAGCGAGAGGTTGATTTGCGCATCAGCACCGTCCCGACAAACTTCGGGGAGCGCGCGGTATTGCGGCTTCTCGACAAGAGCACGGGAATCTTCACCCTCAACGAGCTGGGAATGTGGGACGACGACCTGGAGAAGTTCGACTTGCTGCTTCATCGCTCTCACGGAGTAATCTTTGTGACCGGGCCGACCGGCAGCGGAAAGAGCACGACGCTCTACGCCAGCCTTAACAGGCTGAACTCATCCGAAAAAAACGTCCTGACCATCGAAGACCCCATAGAATATCAGCTTGAAGGGATAAGCCAGATTCAGGTTGCATCAAAGAAGGGGATGACATTCGCCACGTCGCTGCGGCACGTCCTTCGGCAGGACCCGGATGTGATCATGGTCGGTGAGGTTCGCGATATCGAGACCGCGAGCATGGCAATCCAGTCGTCGCTGACGGGCCATCTGGTCTTCAGCACGCTGCATACGAACGACTCGGCAGGCGCCGTGAGCCGGCTTCTGGACCTCGGAGTGGAGCCTTACCTGGCAAGCTCGTCGCTCATTGCCATCTTGGCGCAGAGGCTCGTGCGAAGAATTTGCGACAACTGCAAAGAGCCGACCGAACCTTCGCAACGGGACCTCAAAGCGCTCGGCCTCACCAACGGAAGCGTTTCGGCCTCCATCAAGGCGGGCGGAGAATTCTTTGTCGGGGCAGGATGCGAAAAGTGCTTCAAAACCGGGTACCGAGGCCGAACGGGGATATACGAATTGCTCTTGATAAACGAAAAGATTCAGGACATGATATACAGACGGGAAACGGCAGGAAAAATAAAAAGGTTTGCTCTCGACGCAGGTATGCAGACGCTCAGAATGGATGGCGCCAGGAAGGTGCTCGCCGGAGCGACCACCGTTTCTGAGGTATTGAGGGTAACACAGGCCGACGTGATGTAAATACTATGCCAAGATACCATTATACAGCCATAGCGGCAGACGGTAAGAAAATGCGAGGCTCGCTTGCAGCCGAGAGTCCCTATGCTGCGCGAAGGCAATTGCGGGCCAGAAGCATTCATCCTACAACCGTTTCGGAGGTCAGCTCCAGCTCGGAGCGCAAAACGGCGTTCTTTTCTTTCTTGGCCAGGAGCAACAAGGCCCAGCTTATCGATTTCACGCAACAAATGGCGACGCTGTTGAATTCCGGCATCAAGCTTACCGAGGCCCTTTCGGTTCTCACTTTGCAGGTTTCCGATTCGCGCTTCAAGTCGGCTATTGCGGATATCCGTGACCGCGTCGTAACCGGGGAGTCGTTCACGGATGCGATGAGCGACTACGGCGACTACTTCGATGTCATATACATCAGTATGATCCGGGTGGGAGAGGTTACCGGCACGCTGGCGGCCAGCTTCTCCATTGTCGGCGGCTTCATGCAGAAACGCATGCGAGTCGAGTCGAAGGTCAAAACGGCAATGGTGTACCCCCTCTTCCTGATGATGTTCTGCCTGGCGGCCATTCTGATCTTGACGATAAAGGTAATTCCAAGCATAACCGAACAGATTGTAAAGACGGGCCAGGAGCTGCCCTGGATCACCAGGCAAATGATGAACATCAGTTACGTCCTGAGGAGCGTTTGGGTCTTTGCCGTCTTAGGCGTGATCGTTCTGATTGTCTGGGCGGTCAGGCGTTTCTTCAAAAGCGAGCGAGGGGCGTATCTGCGGGACAAGTTTCTCCTTGCGCTGCCCATATTCGGCCCGCTGATCAAGCAGCGCGTTGTGGCGCGTTTTGCCTCGACTCTCTCGACGCTGCTGCGATCAGGGCTTTCAATGGCCGAATCTCTCCGTGTTGTCGCTGAGGTGACGGGCAACGTGCTGATGAAGAGGGCCGTTCAACAATCACGCGAGCGGATATTGGCCGGCGCCGATATCGCCACCCCGTTGCGGGACAGCGGAGTAATCGACCCGGCTATCGCCCACATGGTCGCCGTCGGAGAGAAGAGCGGCGAGTTAGAGACCATGCTTAAAAATATCAGCGAGAACTTGGAGGCGTCAACGGATGTAGTCATTGAGAGATTGAGCGCGGCTGTCGAACCGCTTATCATTGTTGTTATGGCGGCTATAATCGGCGTGATTGCATACGCGACGATATTGCCGATTCTCGAAGTATCGTCGGGAAAGTTCTAAGTGTATGGAGATTGCCGGTAAGGATTGTTATTTTTTAGGAGCCTGATATGGAGGCTAAAAGAGAAAAAAGGAAACAGGTGCGAAGCGGTTTTACGATGATCGAGCTTGTGGCAATGTTGATTATCATAGGATTGCTTGCCGCGGTTGTCGGCACGAACGTAATGGGCAAGATAGAAAAGGCCAAGGTTACCACTACGAAGACCAGCCTGAAGATTCTTCATTCCGCGGTCAACACGCTCAAGATGGACACGGGGCGCTACCCGACGGACGAGGAAGGATTGTCCGTTCTCGTAGAGGACCCGGGCGATGAAGGCTGGGAGCCCGGCGGCTATCTCGAGACGCTGGAAATCCCGCCGGACGGCTGGAAAAACGATTTCGTTTACGAGCTTGAACCCGCCAGCGGCAAGCCCTTTGTAATCATCAGCTACGGCGCCGACGGCGAGGAAGGTGGCGAGGGCTATAATGCCGACCTGTACAGTACAGATGCTTTTTGACGGTCATAAAGCCCGGCGGTCCGGCGGCAGCCGGGGCTTTACCTTTATTGAGATGGTGATTGTGACTGTCATAGTGGGGCTCTTCGCCGTCGCTGCTCAGTTGCGGCTTGCCGGATTGCTAAGGAAGCAGACATTCAAATCGCAAGTCCAGGAGTTTGTATCGGCGCTGCGGATGGCGGTTGTAGCGGCCTCTGAGAGCGACAGGAGATATGAAGTGGTTGTCGATATCCCGCAACAGAGTTTTATGCTTCGCGAGATCACATCCCCGGATTTGTTCGAGTTTGCTGAAGAAGAAGTGATAATGGAAAACTATTTCAATGAGGACTGCCACGTTGCCTATGTTCAATTCGACGACGGTGAATACACCAATGAGGACCGGGCGAAGTTTTGGGCCGGTCACGCCGGGTGGGCATACGGCGGCGTCGTTATTTTTCTCGATTCGGAGCAACGGCCTCACTCGGTTGTGGTCAACCGTTTGAGCAGGATGATAATGCTCACCGAAGGTGAGGTTACGCTGCTGGAGCCAAAAGCAAAAGATGATGTTCCGTTCTAAAATCAGTTCGCTGCAGGGTCTTCGCACCGGGAAGAGACCGGCGGGCGTAATGCCTCAGGCGAGGTCCGGCGGATTCAGTCTGGCCGAGGTTGTGGCGGCTTTGCTGATACTGGGTTTCTTCAGCTCAGGAATGATGGTCGTAATAAACCGCTGCACCGCCTGGGCCGCAAATTCCGCCATAAGAATGCAGGCGTTTGAGGTCGCACGCGAAAATATGGAGGAGCTCCTGAGCCTGGATTCGGTCGAAGAGACCAGCGAAGGCGGCAACAGCGAGAAATACCCGGAGATCAGATGGCAAACAGATGTGGAGACGTTTTACGAGCCGGTAACGGCGCGCATGTGGGTTCGTGCGGTCTGCTCCACTCAGTACGACGATGCCGACGGCGAGGAGCAGACAATTAAGCTGGAGCACTGGCTGACCAATATCAGCAAGGAGCAATTGCTCGAAATAACGCAGCGTGATAAGAAGGACAAAGAGGGCTTAGCCGGCTTGGTTTTCGAGACAATCGAGGAGGCTGCTTCGTATGCCGGGGTCGATGTGGAAAAGATCGAGGAATGGATCGACAAGGGTCTGGTGCCGCTTGATGACGGCACAATTCCCAAGCAGAACCTCGATATTTTCGTGGATAACGCCGGCAACCCGCCTGCCGAGCAGATTCAGTCGCAGATTGAAACACAGGAAGAATTGCAGCAGCTACAGCGCGACAGCTCCACCGGGCAGGAGCCGACAACCGGCGACGACTCGTGGCGTAATGAGATTGATCCTACAACCGGCATGACGCATGGAGAGATTGAAGACAACCCTGAAAAATTCTGGCAGAAGGTAATGGAGGTTCTGTCGAAGAAGAACAAGTGACTTTCGTTGGATATGATGAAAAACAGGGCTCCGCACAAGTTTGAATGGCGCAGACCCCGTAAGGGACACCTTGCGGGGGGGCTTTCACTGGCCGAGGTGCTTGCAGCGCTGGTTATAGGCTCGATGGTCCTCATTGCGCTGTTGGGTATTTACACTCGCGCCGAGCGTGCGACCGCGGCAGTGAACCGCAAGCTCGACAGCTCCAGGCTCCCGGGGGAGATACTGCAGCGTATCGCCGAAGATATCGACAGGCTGATCTCGCCCGGCTCGGAGACCAGAATCACGATTGAAAATAAGGTCAAGAACGGCTATCCGGCGGCGAAAATGTCGATTGTGCGAACCATTACCGACAGCAAGAACAAGGATGTGACCCTGGAGGAGATTATATGGCAGGGCTACTACGACATCGAAAGCGACATGGATGGTTTGGTGCTCTATCGCGGCCACAGCGGCATCACTTCGGAGGACAAGGTGCTCGATGATCAGCGCGCCGAATGGGAAAAGGGCTATCCGATGGTGCCCATCTGTTCGGGCGTTACGTTTTTTGAGATAGTCGTTCCCAGCGGCGAGAATCTCCTGGAAAAATGGACGAGCGAAACGCTGCCCAAGGGCATTAGAGTGAGCATATCGTTCACTGAGCCGATGAAGATGCCTGACGGCGATTATGAGGTGACCGAAGAATATAAGAGTACGCGAACAATAGCTGTCGATAGGACAAGGACTATCAATTTCAAGCTGATTGCCGAAGAAGATGAACAGAGTAAAGGCAGTGGAAAACCAGAAGCAAACTAAGTTGCCCGCGCGCAGCCGTGCGGGGATAGTGCTGCTGATAACGTTGGTGTTGTTGGTGGTTCTCTCGGCACTGGGTTATACTCTCAGCGCCCGTGTGGCCGCGCAGCGCCAGCGGGACCAGTACGTCATAGATTACAGCCAGGCGCGTTACAGTTGCGACTCGGCGGTTAAGTATGCCCTTGCGACGTTGGAAGACCTCGATCCCAAATTAATCAGCCGGCCGAACTGCCCCGACTTCTCGGATATTTATGCCATGAGCGAAGAAGATTATCAAAAGCTTCTCGAGCAGTTGGCCCTTGAGGCCGGATATCTTGATGATAAAGAGGATAAGAAATCAGAGAGTTACAGCGATCTTCTAAAAAGCCTGGAGGCCAACGACGTCGGCGACAGCAATAACAGTGATGATAATATTGATGCCGATCCTCTTGATCTGGTTGAAATTCCGGGGCCCTACGGGCCGGCGTGGCCCTTTGTGACCGAGCCGGCTGAGTTCGAATTGGGTACGGCCAAGGTCAAGATCGAAATCGAAGACGAAAATGCGAAATATCCGCTCGGCTGGGCGCTGCTTGGCGATCCCAAGATCAAGCGCGAGGCCGAGGCCGGATTCTTGACGTTTTGCGAATGGATGGGCATGAGCCAGGAAGATACGACCCTGTTTGAGGAGCAGCTCGCGGCCATTGGCGAGATAAGGCCGTTCCAGGTGGACTTCAAGCCGATAACCAAAACAGAAAGAACGACGACGCCGACGCCGGCTCCGTCAACAAATACCAAGTCGTCAAGCAGCGCGACAACACGCACAAGAAGGCCGTTAACGCGGGTCCGAAGGACGACCATATCCGCTGCTCAGCAGATTGCCGAGCAGAGCGCCCTTTATGCAAGGCTTTTTCACAGCTCCCTGCTAGATACCGAAAGGCTTGCCAGGCCGCTGGTTGTCAGCGAAAAGAGAAAGGAATCGGTCCTGAAGTACCTCGGAGCCTGGGCCTCGATGCAGGTGAATATAAACACCGCGCCTCGACACGTCCTGGAGACGGCTTTCATCTTCGGCGGCGACGCCGACAAGATTGCCGATGAGATAATCAGGCTAAGACGCGCCAAGCCCTTCGATAGCATAAATGAGCTTAAAGAGGCACTGTATCGCTACAGCGACTCTATTAATAAATGTGAGAAGTACATTACCACAACGAGCAATTTCTTCACTATTCGCGTCAGGGCTGTCAGTGGAGGCGCAGAGGCCGCGTCAATAATAGCGATTACCAAGGACGGCAAGAAAGTGCAGCGAGTTGCCGTGGTCAACATTTGAGTGCCGAGGCCCGTGAGGGCTCTTTAGGAGTTTATTAGAAGTGGAGATTAACAACTACCTTGGTGTCTATATCGGCAGAAACACCGCCACGGTTGTCTGCGTCGATTCGCAGAGTAAAGGCGGCGAGGTTGTCGGCTGTTTTAGCGTCAGGACCGAGGAGCAGGGCGAGATGCTGCCGCGCGCTCTGGCTAACCTTGTTTCCCAGGGCTGTTCACAGCGACAGTGGAGATTCAGCGAAGTCTCGGTCGCCTTGGATTGTGCGATGTTCATGCAGCACAGTGTGCATAGCGAGTTTGCCGATGCCAGGCAAATAGGGGCCACTGTCCGGTTCGATACGGAAGAGGCTCTGGCCACGGACATCAGTGATGTTGCGTTGGCTTTCAAGATAATATCGGGCGACCAGAACGGTTCCAATCTGACGGTCTTCACCGCCAAGAAGAAAACTCT
This sequence comes from Sedimentisphaerales bacterium, assembly GCA_016933985.1. GTDB lineage: Bacteria > Planctomycetota > Phycisphaerae > Sedimentisphaerales > Anaerobacaceae > JAFGCD01. The sequence goes on from JAFGTU010000446.1 coordinate 9,974, forward strand.
TTCCGATCTTCTCTTGTCGCTGCAAAGCAACGGCATGGACCCCGTCGGTATTGAGCCGGACGTCAATTGCCTGGCGAGGTACATCGCACGCAAGGTCGCCGGCGACCGGGGCGAGCATGGCAGGACGATGTTCGGCGTGCTTTCGGCCCGGAGCGGTTATTTAATGGCTATGCACCAAAACGGCGCAGATGACCTCAAGGCCGCGAGAGTTCGCACGTTCCTGGTCGGCTCAACCAAGGACCGAAGCGGGCTGCTCGCACGCGAGGCGATTATGACCGCGGCCTTGACCGAGAGTAGGGAGCCTATAAGCCGGGTGCGAGTCTTCGATTCAGCCGGTCCTGCCGACTATCAGAGGCTTAGCGAGAGCCTGGGCATTGAAGCCAGCACAATCGAACTGGTCGGGCCGGATATCGTGAACGAGCAGGTCGTCGCCGATGTCAACCCGGTTGATTTTGCAATCGCCTGCGGAGCCGCACTTGGTCAGCTCGACAAGACCTCGGCGGTGAGCTTCCGCGACGATTTTATGCCGTATCAAGGCAAAAAGGTCAGGATGCAAAGGGCCCTGAGGTTCTTCAGCATCTCCGTTACCGTGCTGTTGATAGCAATGGGACTGTATTTTCAGACCAGAATCTTCAACGTGAACAAGAATCGGGCCAAAATACGCCAGAAGTTCGCCCAGGACTACGCCATAGCCAACTCGAACATAAAGCTCGCCGACAACGTGTCAATCAAACAGGCTGTTGCCAGGCTCGACAAGATAAAAAATGGGCTTACTGGCCCGCCGGGGGCCTCCGCTGCCAACGATTCGGTGGCTTCAAAGCTGGCCCTGGTCCTGGATGCCTTCAACAAGAGCGCCGAGCAGACCAACCTGAACATAACGAAGGTTTCGATCGGCGAGAAGAATATCAACATATCCGGCTGGACCTCCAGCCGGGCAAATACGCGCAGGTTTTTTGAGACGGTCAAGCAGGCCGGCCTGACAATCGATAAGGAAGGGACCGATGTCGAACCCGGACGCGACATGTTTAACATAACGGTCAGGCTCAGCAAGAAATAACAGTCTTGGAAGAGGTTTATGAAGGACTTACACAAAAATCCGACGCTGTATTACATACTCGTCCCGATCCTCGTAGGTATATGGCCTTTGCTCTTATGGGGTATGTACCTGCCCGGCGCAAAGCAGACCCTGAAAAACGATCTGGATGCCGCCAGGAAGGGCCAGGGTATCGCCCTTAGGATTCTGACGCTCGACCCAGATCGCGTCGATACGGGTGATGCGAACGATGCCCCCGGGGATTTCAGTTATACGGCGGCCATCGACAAGGTGGCCGGAGTATGCGGCATATCCGCAAGCCAATACAAGCTGACCACCGGAATGACCGTAACAAAGGACAGGCAAAAGAGCCAAAGCGCCCATCTCCGGATCGAGCAGGTCGGGGTAGCCCAACTGGCAAGGTTCCTCTCCCTGATGCAGTATAAATGGAGCACGCTGCAATGTGACGATGTGACCCTGAGCAAGCTCAAAACCGAGACTCAGCCGGACGTCTGGACTGTCGAGATAAAATTCAACTACTATTTCTGATCGAAGCCAATCCGTCTGCCCATTGCAGAGGCAGAGATCCCGGCTGCGACCTGCCTATTCCCCCAATGAATCCTTTTCTACCTTCCTGTTTTGTACTTCAGGGAAATGCCTGACATCACTATATATGGTATATTACCCATTTCTCCAGGGAATGCCCGTGTGAACGGCTTTAGTGTTAAGATAGGCTTGAAGATAGAGCCGTTGGTAGTATTGGCAGGGCCGATTATGCCGCCAACCAGCCCATGAATACGGGGGTTTTTGCGGTTATCTGAATATTAAACGATTCTAAAGTTTTCGCCGCACTATTGTCGATATCACTATTGGAACGGTGTTCTTCCGAATGTGAAGGACGTTACAGGCCTCATAAGGGATTAAGGAGGCACACAACATATAGTAGGTATTGGTTTTTGGGCGAGAAACGGACATTCTTGCCTCGAAGTCCGTGAGGTAAGGTAGTTTTTAATGCTGAATTCCGGGTGCAACAGTGGATTTGAGAACCGAAGTCGACTTACGGACTCTATAGATAAGGACCTCGGAGTAGAACAGGATTTGGTCATGGAACGAATCCTTGAGAATATCCATAATACCCCGATAGGGGCGGTACTTAGGAAGATCGCCTCGTTGCCGGGGGTTCGCAAAGACAAGGTACTTGGTGTCCGCCAGCAGCTTACCGAGGGCAAGTATGATCTTAGCGAGCGACTCGACGTTGCTCTTGAGAAAGTCCTTGAAGACCTTGAGACGTAGAGAAGCCTGGACGCTGCACTGCCCTTGCCGATTTGTCAAGAACTCGAATTAGCCGCTCAAACCGACCGTCGGTAATTTCGAGTTGGGAAAAACAAAAAGCCTTGCAAGTTCTTGTTTTGCAAGGCTTTACTTATCTGGGCGATACAGGATTCGAACCTGTGGCCTCACGGGTGTGATCCGTGCGCTCTAGCCAACTGAGCTAATCGCCCG
>JAFGTU010000052.1 GCA_016933985.1 Sedimentisphaerales bacterium
ATGCATTCTGTGACACCAATTACATCGGAATGTCGGCATTGTTTTTGTCAGTACAAAACGTCCTCAAGAATGGCTAAAGTCCACTGTCAGAGAGTCCTCAAAAAGCAGCTTTATTATAACGCATTGCGGGCCTCAAGGTCAAGGAAAATCCGGGGAATTTCTGCCATTTTTACCGATTCAGGGCTTTCCTTCTGCTTTCACAACATATTGCTTGTCCGCGAGTACTCCACAGTGGAGCCGCTTCGCGGGCTGTTCAAATCGATCCCTCGGCTGCGCTCGGGATGACAGGGAGGCTGCGCTCGGGATGACAGAGAGGCTGCTCGGTGTGACGAGATGGATGCTCGGGGCGGCGGGAGAGGTGCGGCGCGTGACGGGCGTGGTTTGGCGCTGTTCTACAGTTGTAGGTCTCTGCGGGACCAGAGAATTCCGCCGGCTACTGTTGAGACGAGAAGGATCGAGAGCAGCACCGCTATATCGTCAAGGGGCCAGCCGGAATGAGTGAATATCCGCGGGCCATCTACGTAATGGAAGATGGTGAGGGGGGAAAGCCATTTGATACGAGTCCACCACTCGGTGAAGACGGCGAGGAAGTAGTTCAGAACCAGGTATGCGACCGTCAGCCAGATGGCGATATTGCGCTGGAAAGAGGCTGCGGCCAGCAGTGCAATTCCGCCGACGGCGCTGGCGAGAAGGCCGCCTACGATTGCGGTCTTGAAGAAGGGATACAGGTGAAGCGCCGGGCCGAAGTCGTATATGCTCGTGGCAAACACGGTCCCCAAGAACATCACCAGGACAAGGGCGAACATTCCTGCGGCCGTTATGAATCCGGCACAGATATAGGCGTGAGTCTTGGTGACCCGGCGGGACAATATCAGCTCCATAGCTCCCTTTTGGAGCTCGCCGGGCAGCAGGGTGGTCGGGACGCCCACGGCAAAGAGCATATACAACAACATCATCAGGGGATGCTGATAGCCGATTGCGATCAGGGCCGAGGTATTGCCGGCGTTCAGCATGTCGCCGCCCAGAGAGGTCTTAACAATTGCGGGCATCATATCGAGCAGCTTGAGTACGGCCTTTATCCTCTCGTCGTCGTGCACCATTGCACAGACGTTGATCTGGAAGAGGAATATGATCAGGCCGATGAAGAACCACGCCAACAATATGCGTCGCACCCAGAATCGCAGCAGAGGAAATGGAAACGGCGAACGCTCATTGTTCATCGGCCGGCCTCCTTCTGGTAGTACTGCATAAAGGCCTCCTGCAGCGAGGTCTGGGGCGTGGCGATGCGATCGACGGGGAAATCGGCGATCCATTTGAGCACGGCCTCGGCTGTGCCCTGATAGGCGACGTGCAGGGAATCGGCGTCCTGGCTGATTACTCGCACGCCCGGCAGCCGGTCGGCAGGCAGCGCAGGGACCAGCGCCCCTTTGACAAACCAGACCTTGAGGCGTCGTTCGCCCTGCCGAACGATCTGCGAGACCGGGGCCAGCTCGACGAGCCGGCCTTCTCGCAAAATGGCCGCGCGCCCGCAGATTGCCGCAACCTCAGCCAGATCGTGCGAGGATAGCAGCACGGTCGCTCCGGATTCCGATGCCTCTCGAATCAGGTCCAGAACGATTTGACTTATCAGGGGGTCGAGCCCGATTGTCGGCTCATCGAGAATGAGCAGGTCGGGACGATGCTGAAGTGCGTAGATGACGCCCACTTTCTGGCGATTGCCTTTCGAGAGCGCGCCGATGCGGCGGTCGAGGTTCAGGTCAAGGCGGTCGGCCAGCTCGTTTCGGCGTCTTTCAGCGGCGTCGTTGCCGTCGCCGAGTGCGGCCATGAACCTGAGCGATTGCCTGGCGGTGTATTGCGGCCAGATGCGGAAATCGCCCGGCAGATAGCCAATTCGTGCGTGGCCGGTCGCCTGCCCAGGCACGACAGGCGCGCCCAATATGCGGCATAGCCCTGATGTCGGCGCGAGCAGGCCCATGAGACACCGGATGGTCGTTGTCTTGCCGGAGCCGTTGGGTCCGAGATAGCCGAAGACCTCGCCCTTTTCTATACCGAAGGACAGGTCTTCGACGCCTCGCGCGGCGCCGTATCTCTTTGTCAACGCTCTGCATTCTATTGTGTTCACGCGGGCTCCAGTTCGTGGAGGATTAGGGCGGAGGCGACTATTGCGGCTGTTTCGGTTCTCAGGATTCGCGGGCCGAGGCTGACGGGTAGCGCGCCGGCGTCTATCGCGAGGCGGAGTTCTTCTTCGGTGAAGCCGCCTTCCGGGCCTATCAGCAGAGCGATGGTTTGCGGCTCGTTTCTATTGCCGCCGCGCAGAGCCTTTTGCAGGCTTATTTGCTGTTCGTGAGGCGAAGCGATCAGGCAGCGGTCGAAGGCATTTAGTTGCGATAAGACCTCATCGAACCGGACGGGCGGGGCAAGCTCTGGGATTCGAGTGCGGTGCGACTGCTCGGCTGCCTCGGTAATAATGGCTCTCCAGCGGTCGAGCTTTTTCGGCGTAACAGTATCACCCTTGCGGATAACGCTTCGCTGCGTGATGATTGGTGTGAACCGCGATACCCCGACCTCGGTGCATTTCTGCAGGACCAGCTCGAATTTCACCCGCGAAAGCAGTGATTGATAGAGTACGATCTGTACGTCAGGCTCGCCGGCACCGACATGGCGGGAGTCGATTCGGCCGGCGACCTCTTGCTTATCGACGCCTGTGAGCACCACTTCATATTCGCAGCCCGTGTTATCAAGAACAATGATGCGCTCGCCGGACGTCATCCGAAGGACGTTGCGGATTTGGTGGGCCTGTTGCCCCGTGAGGACAACCTCGTCGCCCCTGATATCAGACTTGGATATGAAGAATCGGTTCATAGTTCCGAAATGTTAAGGGAAGGCACCACAGCTTGCAAGTAGCGATGCGGGAACCTCAGAGCGTCTTTACCCCGGCGCTTACGCTTAGGGCTTGTGCTGATTTTCCACACCACAGATATAATTCGACGCTGGATGGTCGGTTTTAGATGTCTTCATCCGCGTTCTGATGCTCCTCAGCGAGGATAGCGAGGATTTTGGCGGCGGTTTGGGGGGTTAGGTTTTGTGGCTGGTCGGGCGCGTCGGCGACGGGGAGTTGCGGTCTTGGCGGAGCAGCGGCCGGGGGCTGCATTGCGATGATGTCGAGGCAGGCCTTTCGGGCGGTTTCTTCCTTTTCGCATTGCGTAAGCTGGACGAGCTTGGCCGCGGCCATGGGGGCGTAGCGGGCGATCATGGCGGCACTAAGGCGGTGGGCTGTGGTGATGCGTTTTTCGAGATGCTTGATGAAGGCGTCTTCGCCCTGCCATTTGCCGTAGAGCTTTGCGTTTACATTGTGCTTTTCGAGGACCGCGTGCTCATCGAGCTCGCCGGCGAAAAGGTCTTCGATTACGTCGATTTGCCTCTTGGTGAGTGTGTTTTTTCTGCGCATAGTGTGATTACCTCCTAATTGAATTAGAGTAGTGATTGGGGCAGTGTGAAGGTCTCTTGCCTGACGGGTGTTTCCGGAGCCGATGAGATATTCTAAACTGTCCAGGTCGTCTGGAGAGGGTATTATGCCGTCATGGCGGGCAACGGGTTAATTGCTCTGCTGGGGACCGAAAAAAGGCCGTTTCGCCTGCGCCAGGGGGCTGAAGGGGGGTCTATTTGACGAAATCGCCGAAGAATTTCTTGCAATTTATCGGACGAGTCTGGTATAATGGAAGGGTGCGTATGTTTGTTCCGTTAGCACTTCCGGGTTCAGGAGGTCTATGGTGTTCGACGAAACGACGTTTTTGGAAAGGAGAAAAACCATGTCAAAGAGAATTCCCCAACAATTTATTACCCTTGTAGCAGTGATGTTGCTCGCGTTGCTGAGCAGCGCGGCATCGGCCGATTGGACGGAGACATTCGGCGGCAACGCCTTCGACCAGGCATGGGAATGGGACTGCTGGCCCCGTGTGACGGGGACGTTCACACACGTCATTACCGACGGCCCGGATGATAACGATTACATCAGCATAAATGAAACCACAAAGCTCGACGAAGACGCTCATATCTATGGCTCGGGCTTCGGCATTGGCTTTGTCACAGATCAGAGCTTCAGCGACGTTCGGGTCGGCACGGTCGTGAACGTAGCCGGCGATGCCGCCAAGTTCTATCACGGGATGGGAGCAAGGGCCGGTTACTTTCTCGATAACGGCTCGATAAGCGGCGTGCCCGGAATTATTGCAAGCGCCTACATAATGCACATAAACTGGGAGGATTGGCCTCCGCGATTCATGATCGATATTGAGAAAGTCATCTGGAACTATAATGCGATGGCCCAGGGATTCGATGTTGTGGTTCCCGGCTTGGGCAACGGCGGGAGCTTCTACGCGGCGCTGGACATAATAGGCACGAATCCAACTTATGTCACAGGGTACCTCTATGAATATGAAGGTGGTCCGCTGGTGGCCAAGACAGCGACTCTTATTGATACTGATGTTCTCGATTCGTGGGAGAACGTGGCCCACGCCCCAAGACCCCCTCACAACGATCCTTTCTTAGACGGCTACAGCGGGATATTCGCCCAGAACGAGCGTTCGAACCCACCGGGCTACCATACGACGTTTGATGATGTCTCGTCTGTTTCGCAGGGGTCCAAGGGGCCGGTGGCGGTGTATGTGAGCCCTGCGGACGGCGCGACGGACGTGGATATCAATGTTGACCTGGAGTGGGTGGAGTCGAGCTTTGCGACCTCCCGCGAGTTGTGGTTCGGCAAGGAAGGAGCTATGAGGCCATATAGCCCCGCGGGCACGAGCTACGACCCCGGCACTCTTGAATTCGGGCAGAGATACCAGTGGCGGGTCGATCAGACGGTTCCCGGCGGCAAGATTGAAGGAATCGTCGGCACCTTTACTACGGAAGGGACGTCCGAAGGATGCCTGATGATTGATGATTTCGAGTCTTATGACGCCGATGGGGATATAATGGTGGCCTGGCCCGATGATATTGAGGTATGGGACTACACGTATCTCGAAACGTTCACCGTATTCGCCGGCGCCAAGGCGATGCGGTTCGAGTGGCAGAATCAGTTTGACCCGTACAAGACCACGCTTACCCATACGTTTACCGAGCCTCAGAATTGGACGATGGGCGGACTTGCGGTACTATCTTTGAATTTCCGCGGCGAGGAGGATAACTATGAGCAGAAGATGTTTGTGGGGCTGGAGGATAACGTCGGTCATTCCTACGAGGTGCCGAATCCCTACAACAGCTATGCAGTTCAGACAGAATCGTGGCAGAGGTGGAACATTGAGTTGAGCGAATTCAGCGGGGCCGGCGTGGACCTGAGCCAGGTAAAGAAGATTAGCATCCGCGTTGGAGATGGTACGCCTTCGGGCCAGCCGGACTCCCCGGCGGATTCGGATATGATATACATCGACCAGGTACAGGTTTGTCCGCTGAAGTGCTCGTTGAATCTGCGGGCCGACGTGGACGGCAATTGCAGGGTGGATTTCGGCGATTTCTCTTCAATAGCCAATGACTGGCTCAGCGAAGGAGAATACGAGCTGCCGTAAGACATAAGAGTGGTCAATTGTGCCGAACGAGCCGAAGGGCCGGCATTTTTATCGCGGCGCCCCATAAGGGGCGAGCTTGCGTTTTAGGTCTGCAGCGACTTTCCATTCGCCGTCGCTACAATTCTTTACTCCGGCGCTCACGCTTCGGGCTTGTTGTGCCTTTGGCGTGATGTATTTCCAGGCGGGTGCGGCTTTTTTGATGTAACCATCTGGCTGGCTGCTGGTATAGTAATAGCGGCAGTAAGTACACAGAAACTAACTTGAGGCGGCAAGAAATGGAAACAGAAAAGGAAAAAGCAAGTCGAGCGTTGTGGTCGGCGGGCGCTATTGTGGTGCTCGTTGCGGCGCTGGGATTGGGATTGGGGATCAGGAAGATTCGGGTTTGGCGAGCGGAATCGAATCGGCGAGTCGCGTCCGAGATTCAGGTCGAGCCGGCCTCGGCTAAGAAAGTTGAGACCGAGCCAGTGAAGGAAGTGTCCGAGACTGTCGAGGAAGAATTCGTCGTGGTCGCCGAGGCGAACGAGCCGGTCGCGGTCGAAGCAGCCGCACAGGAAGAGACGAGCAAAGAGGTCGTAGCCGAATCGACGCAAGGCGGATTTCAGATGCCTCAGGGGGGCGGTGAAAGATGGCGGCAGATGTGGGCGGATCTCAATCTTACGGAGGAAGAGCAGGCCAGATTGAGAGAGGGATTTGCCCTGGCGATGGAGAGATGGCGCAATATGTCGGAGGAGGACAGGCAGGCCGAGATGGCAAGATTCAGGGGCATGAGAGAGCGATGGGAGAGCATGTCCGACGAAGAGAGAGACCAGGCGATGGGGCGGATGCGAGACCGATTCGAGGATTGGCGTGCCAGCGGTTCGACCGAGCTGCCGGAGATAAGCCTCGATTGACATTGAAACAAGCCTCGAAAACCGATTCGCCGGATAATTCGGCTGAACCGCTTTGGTTTTTGCTTGACATTTCCCCTCACTTCGTCTATGCTAAATTCAGCTCACGGAGGAGCGGTAAGGGAGGTTTTGCAGGTTTATCCGGCGTGGTGGCAGAGTACTTATACGCTTTGCCCCGGCAACATAAAACTTATTGAGTGATGGGAAGATGAAGAGACATTTACTATCAATTGCGGTGATTATTCTGGCGATGCAAATCGGCAGTGCAAGGGCGGTTTTAACATTGAACGACGGCGGGCATCACGTCATCGACTATACGGTCAATACGCTGGTCAGGGTGGATCAGGATGCCCCCGGAGCAGGGACGAGGGTGGACCTGATCGAGGGCGGCTTTGTACAGGCGTGGATTGACGCCTACGAGGATAGCCAAGTGAATATTCTGGGCGGCCGGGTGGCCGCATCGGTCAAGGCATACGGCAGGACTCATTTGACTATCGCCGGGGGCGAGATAGGCGGCCCCGTGTTCGCCAGAGAGGCCAGCCGGATGGAAATCTCAGGCGGCTCGATGGAGTCGTGGGTGCAGGCCTTCGACAACAGCGAGGTGACAATCTCCGGAGGCGAGATCACCGTCTTTGTGGAGGCATGGGACGACGTGCGCATGACCATATCCGGCGGCACGATAAGCGGACAAATCGCGGCGATCAGGGACAGCCTGATAACGCTTGTCGGCAGCAACTTCGCCGTGAACGGCACGCCCGTCGGCTACGGCGACTCGGCAAAAAAGTACGGAATAATGGGAACTATTACAGGTATTTTAGCTAACGGCGATATGCTTAATAATTCATTCTCCATAGTCGGCATCGGCGCCGACATAACCTTCATCCCCGAGCCGGGGACGCTTCTGCTGATCGGCCTGGGCGGGGCGGGAATATTGCGAAGACGCAGATTGTGAGGCAAGCGATTATGAAAAGAGTAGTATGCGGCATCATTATCGTATCGGCATTTCTGGCCGGTCAGGCCGGGGCGGTCATCATGTACAACGACGGGCTGGTGCATGAGATCAGCACAGATGTGTATCAGGATATAGCTGTCTATGACGGGCCGTCGGGCCAGCCGACGCTCGTGAGGCTGGTGGCAGGCGCATCGACGTGCGATATCGGCGTCTTCCAGAACAGCATATTTGAAATGACGGCGGGCGAAATAGAAGACGGCACACTTATCCTCTGGGACAACAGCCGGGGCGAGCTCTCCGGCGGGCGCGTCAGTGATGACCAGATGCGGTTTTTCGGCTCCAGCCGGCTGACCATCACCGGCGGGGACATCGGCCCGGGCTTTAGGACATACGAAAACGCCGAGGTCTTCATCTACGGCAGCAATTTTCAAATCGACGGCGCGCCCGTAGGCTATGGCCGTATTGCTGTGCCTGTAGGCAATCTGACCGGCGACCTATTGAATGGGCAGATACAGGCCTCGTTTGGAATCTTTGACGATTCTTCAGTCACTCTGGTCCCCGAGCCGGCGACGATGCTTCTTGTGGGCCTGGGCGGATTGGGGTTGCTGAGGAAGCGTTGCCGATAGGCGTAGGGCCGGGGGGCTGTTAGAATGTCTCCAAATCGTACTCGATTTCAAATCGGAGCTTGTGGCCGGCCTCTTCCTGCGCGAGTTGTAGGAACATCTTGCGCAGTTGTCGGGTTTGTGCTGCTGATGCGAGGTTTGAGTAGAGGGTGTATGAAATCTTCTCCTTCTTCATCGCAAAGGTGAGGATCTCGGGGTAGGTCATATTCTCGTGGAGCTTGACATCCCGCAGCTTGTCGGTAATGCCGAGGGAGCCGATTTCTTCATCCTCTAAAGCTGCTTTACCGGCCTTGACGGCCTCGAGCTTTGCCTTGTGCTCCAGCTCCTCGGCCGCGAATTCCTCCAAGACTTTTCGCATTTCCGGCTTTTGCACCGATCGTGCCAACTTTGTATAAAGCTGATGCGCCTCAAGCTCTCTGGCTATTGCGTAATCCAGGACCTCATTCACCGAACCGAAGCTGCCCATATCCGGCCACCTTTCTTTTCGGAGTTGCCCGACCAGCGCCCGATCGATTCTCTGCTCAATACTAATACATCGACGAAAGCGATTCAAGCAAAACCTGAAAATCTTTTGCCGTTTCAAGCCCGCCCCCGAATGCTTCGCCTTTGGCTCTGCCAGGGAGTCCTTGCGGACAGCATGCCAAAGGGGCGATCAGCGTGGCAGTGCGTGGGTATAATTCTTGACAGATTCCCCTTGGGCGGTATAACTGGCGCTGAAAGGAGTCTAGCTTATGGATTTTCTCTGGTTCATATTGATTGGTGCCGCGGCTGGCTGGTTGGCCGGCCAGCTCATAAGGGGCAGCGGATTCGGCGTGATCGGCGACATTATCATCGGGGTGCTGGGAGCGATGCTGGGCGGCTGGCTCTTTCGCCAACTCGGTATTTCCATCTCATCAAACCTCTTCCCAAGGCTCTTTACCGCCTTGGTCGGGGC
>JAFGTU010000447.1 GCA_016933985.1 Sedimentisphaerales bacterium
CCACCAGTCCACGTTGCCGCTGCCGCCGTTCGTCGCAGTACGGTACTGCGCGCCGGCAAAAGTGTCAACGGTCTTGTAATACGGGTCATGGTTGCCGCCACGACGGGCCGCAGACGAATAGTGGATCGAACCAGCACTGGTGTCCACGCGAAGCATCGCCTCGATCTTTGCCCAGTCATTGCCCCCGCCGATATCCCAGGCAGGAGCCAGCTCGAAGCGGATGTTCCCACTAACCTGATTGTAGGCATAGTGGAATTGGTCGGCATTGCCCCAGATATCCGCGCCGCCGCCGAGTATCAAATAATCGTCGGTGGCCACATACCTGGTGCCGCCCGTGCCGCCCGGGTTGCCGATGTCGACACTGAAATCAAAAACGCCGACAGAGGCAAGCACATTCGGCGTGCCTGCGATGAGCAGGCTAAACACCAAAAGAAGTAACTTTCTAAACATAGTACTCCTCCTCATTACTTCAATCAAACAAAACAATTCTTTACTGCCTTGGCAACGAGCCAAAACACACATTGTGTCCTGGCAACGAGCCAAAACACGCATCGTTCAAAACAGACGTACATCACCCATAACACTCAACAAGTGCCTGTCTTGAACAACGTTCTACAAAACAAGCAACAAAGAATCTTCACCAAACCCTGTGCTTGCCTGAAAAGAACTAATTATAAGGACTTGGCTCTCCACACCCTCCGTTGCAGATGCCTGCACTGAGCTGTTAGTAGGAATGACTCAAAAAACATCACACCCAACTCACGCTGGCCCCTTCACCGGCTCGGACTACACATCCACACCAGTAGCTCGGAGTGCTTCCAGCCATTAGTCCATAACAACACCCAAATTCCAGTTTACCTAATTTACCAAATCAGCCCCGGCTTCGTCAAGGAAAATCTCTGGAAAATACAACAAATCCTGGCCGCACTTGGCCACAAAAACCCCTAACTGCTGTATTGACAAGACTTTACAAAAGAGGCGAGGACGCGAGTCTTTGCAAAAAATCGGCCCTGTTGCTCAAATTCCGGGTCTGTGGAAGAAATCGTTCCGATACACCACATTATAATTCAGAGAATCTCAGTTGACAGTGTACGGTTTACATAAGCTGCGGCCTCAAAGCCGCCACAATATCGCCGTGCCTCAAACAACAAATCCTCGCGGGCACGTCACTGGCTTGTTTTCTCCGGCTCTTCGGTCCCGGCCTGGCCGCTTTCCTCGGCCTGCCGGCCGTCTTGAGCCTTCTACGGCGCGGCCGTTTCGTCCTCGCTCGCGGCAGAATCGCCGGCCTCGCCACTCGCCTCTCCGTCCGGATCGGAAGGCCTTTCCGTTTTGGTCTCAGCGGCCAGCCCTTCTTGGCTCTCCATGCCCGGACTGTCACCGGCCTCGACGGATTCCTTCGCTGTGGAAATCCGCTCGACATCGCTGTCGGACAAGACATTCTCAACCGCGGCGGGCCGGCGTCGGCGAGCCGGCTGCTTATCAGCCTCCTCCTCGGCAGCCCACTGAACACGACGCAGACTCAATCCAATCTTGCGAGATTCGCTGTCAACCTTGAGAATCTTCACATCAATCTCCTGCCCGACATTGACAATATCCTGCGGCTTGTCAATCTTATGGTCCGCAAGCTCTGAAATGTGCAGCAGACCCTCCAAATCAGTCTCAAGCTCAACAAACGCGCCGAAGTTCGTAAGCTTCGCCACCGTTCCCTTGATGATATGGCCGGGAATATACTTCTCCGGAATCGCGCGGATCCAGGGGTCTTCCATCATCTGCTTGATGCCGAGCGAAACCCGCCGCTTCTCCTGATTCACATCCAGCACTACGCACTTCACATCCTGCCCCTTCTGCAAAGCCTCGCTCGGATGGCTGTACTTGCGAGTCCAGCTCAGGTCCGAGATGTGGATCATCCCGTCAATCCCGGGTTCAATCTCTACAAACGCCCCGAAATTGGTCACGCTTCGCACGGTTGCGCTCACCATCGTGCCCACCGGGTACTTCTGAGAAGCCACCGCCCACGGATTCGTTTCGGTCTGCTTCAAGCCCAGCGAAATCTCTTGTTTGTCCTTGTTGACGTTCAGAACGACAACTTCTATATCATCATTGAGATTTACCATCTCGCTCGGATGAGCAAGACGCCGCGTCCAGCTCATCTCGCTGATGTGCACAAGCCCCTCAATGCCGTCTTCCAGACGCACAAAAACCCCGTAGTTCATGACATTGACCACCTTGCCCTGCACTCGAGCGCCTATCGGATAACGCCTCTCCACGTCCTCCCACGGGCTGGCCGTCTTCTGCTTCAGGCCCAGAGAGATCTTCTCGTGCTCCTTGTCAACGCCGATAACAACGCACTCGATTTCCTCGTCAAGCGCTACGACCTCAGACGGGTGCGATATCCGCCCCCAGCTCAGGTCGGATATGTGCAGCAGCCCGTCCAGGCCGCCCAAATCCACGAACACGCCGAAATCGGCGATGTTCTTGACCACGCCCTTGCGATGCTGGCCGACTTCGATTTCCGACAGAATCTTCTCTTTGCTGTTCTGCCGCTCTTCCTCAACCAGCTTTCGCCGCGATATGACAATATTGCGCCCTTCAACGTCGATCTTGAGTATCTTGCACTCCACCTCCTTGCCGATGAATCTGCTGATGTCACCGGGTTTGCGGATGTCAACCTGCGAGGCGGGCAGAAACACGGGAACGCCGATATCAACGAGGAGGCCGCCCTTGATGCGCCTTATGACCCGCCCGGTGACAACGTCACCCTCTTTCTTCGTATTGACTATATTCTCCCAACCCCGGATAGTGTCGGCTTTGCGCTTGCTCAGGAGCACCAGGCCGCTCTCGGAATCCGTCTCCTCGAGCAAGACTTCGATCTGTCTGCCGGCCTCTATTTCCCCCTCCTCGAACTCCCCGGCATCGACTACCCCCTCGCTCTTGAGACCAACTTCCACAATTACGTCGTTGCCTATCTGTGTAACGATTCTTCCCTTCAGGATCGTGCCGGGCAGTCGCAAATCCACCTTTCTCTGAAGAACTTCCTCCAAAAAGGCGTTCTCGCTCTCGCCAAACAACTCCTTCACCTGCTCGTCAAGCTTGTCTTCCGACAAACCCAGTTTATTGACAATATTCCGATCTACCATAAAAACAACATCCTTACTGTGGAGCCTTGGTTCACAACTCACCGGCGCCCCACATTCACGCCAATAAGCCCCTGTGCGACACTGCACAGATTTATCTGAGTTTTAATAATGTAAAAAACGCGTCCGCCAACGCAGCAAACGCGCACTGAACGGCGGCTCTGAACAGAATGAACTCACTCAAGAGCCCTCTGCATCGAAGGCCTTCAGATTGCCGACAAATTCGTTTATTATCCAGTCGGGCGTCGAGGCGCCTGCCGTTACGCCGGCGACTTTCTTGCCCAACAACACTCTTGTATCAAGTTCCGCCCAGTTCTGCAAGTAAAACGTTTCATTATTGTACTTTTTACACAATTCCGCCAGCCGCCGTGTATTGGCGCTCTCCAGCCCCCCCAGAACGAACATCACATCAACCGCTTTGCATAGCCGAACCGCCGATTCCTGCCGCTTAATCGCCTCCTGGCACAGGGTATTTATCACTTTCAGCTCGCTGAAGCTCCGTCGGCCTATCGCTCCCAGTACATTCCCCAAACGCTCCGGACTCTGGGTGGTCTGGCATACAATCCCCAATTTGCCCTTTCCGGGCAGTTTTTCAAGGTCCGACTCGTCCGCAATAACAGCAACGTTCTTAGCGCACCCCATCACCGCCTGCACCTCCGGATGGTTCTCCTCCCCCACGATAACAACCTGATAACCCTCTTTTTCGAGCTCCCCGGCAATATGCTGCACCCTTTTGACCAGTATGCACGTCGCATCGACGATATGGACTCCCTTAGCCCGCAATCCGGCAATTTGCCCAGGTGCCGCGCCATGAGACCGGATAATCGCCGTCCCAGACTCGATCTGGTCGATATTCTCCACTGTCCTCAGCCCGGCTTTGGCCAGCCGTTCAACCTCGTCTCTGTTGTGAATAATCGGGCCAAGACTGTAAACCGCCCCGGCAGCCTGCTCTAGGGTCTTCTCCGCCATACTGATGGCGTTCCGTACCCCGTGGCAGAAACCGCACTTCTCTGCAACGAAAACCTGCATTTACACCCCATTTTCAAAGGCCAACAAACTCTCGGCGACCCGCTTGCCCTCGTTTAGTCGCTTAAAGCCGCAGATCGCCGAGATATTTTCAAAACACAATTCGAAGCTTGGCAGCCCGCCAGGCTGTGTCAAGACACTACTAACCGGTATTTCTCACCGCCGAGTACGCCGAGAACGCAGAGATCCTTGTATTTGATAAGAGCTTGCGGGCGTTTGTCCTGTCCAGCCCATACAAACTCCTTTTTCTCAGCGATCTCAGCGGTCTCGGCGGTAAATCAGGAATGCGGGCTAAATAAGCGGTGTCTTACCGGGTATGGCCACCGGCCGCATCTCCAAATCGCCGAATTCATAACTTTCTGGCCTCAAATCCAGCTTCGAGGCCTTCAGTGCCCAGTCCCACTTCAGCGCCCGGCCCGTATAGGCGCTCATCCTGCCCATGATCGAGGTCAGCGAGCTTTCAGCTATCCGCCTGCCCTCATTCACCTGCTTGCCGTCCCGAATCGCCGAGATCTGGTCCGCATGTTGCTTCAATTCCGGATTCCATGCAGGCCCATCGTACTTGAAGGGCTTCTCGCCCTCGAATATCGCGTTGGCAAAGTCCAGATACGCCTTGCCCTTCGTGCCGACAATCCACTGGTCGCACCGGTCCGAGACCCCGTCGATTTGCCAGCCCATGTATTCCACCCGCACGCCGCCCGGATATTCGTATTCGACGGAGAAATGGTCGTAAACGTTGCCGTATTCAGGCCCCGTTCGAGCCTGTCGCCCGCCCATGCCCACACATTGCACCGGAGGCCCGCCGAACACCCAGTTCATAATATCGAGATTGTGCACGTGCATCTCTGCGATAAAGTCCCCGCTAAGCCACGTCAGGAAGAGCCACCGCCTCAACTGCCATTCCATATCCGTCCACTCAGGCTTCCTCGGCATCGGCCCCCAGTCGAGCATTCCACCGCCCAACCGGACGCACTGTCCGCCGACGATCTCGCCTATATCCCCGTTGTGAATCCGTTTGACCCCGTCCATAAGATGCGCTATCTTCCGCATTTGCGTCCCGGCTACGATGGTCAGCCCCTTCTTATCCGCCATCTCCGACGACTCAATCACCGAGCGAACAGCCACCGGGTCAACCGCGACCGGCTTCTCCATGAACACGTGCTTGCCCGCCTCGAC
>JAFGTU010000448.1 GCA_016933985.1 Sedimentisphaerales bacterium
AATCCCCGGCGGAGCCGCCGGCTGGCTCGGCGTCGAGACAACCGACTCCGGCCCGCGCGCACAAATCCTCTGGGGCGGAGGAAGCGTCGTCCCCGTAACTAGGACCAGAATAGAAGGCAGCACCCTCACCCTCGAACGCGACCATAGCATCGAGCAGAAAGACGCCGCCGGCAAAACGACCACTATCAAGCTCACCGAGAAAATCATCGCCCAGGTCAAAGGCGACAACCTGCTTCTGATCCAAATCTGGCCCCACGCAGACGGCAAAGACGCCGACCGTCGCGAATTCACCGGCAAACGTATCCCCCCGCTGCCACCCAGGCCCGACCTCTCGAAAGTCAAATATGCCCAACCCATCGTACTGTTTGACGGCAGCAATAAAGACGCCTGGAAATTGACGAACCCGGGCCAGACCGACGGCTGGTCAGTCCAAAACGGCATCCTCGTAAACAATCCGGCACAGCAGGAAGGCAAACCCCACATCTCCTACGGCAACATCAGAACGAAGCAGGAAGATTTCGAGGATTTCAATCTCAAGCTCGAAGTGAATGTCGCCAAAAGCGGCAACAGCGGAATATACCTCCGCGGCATCTATGAAGTCCAGGTAAGCGATTCCTACGGCAAACGGCTCGATTCCCACAATATGGGCGGCATCTACAGCCGAATCACCCCAACCGTCAACGCCGAAAAGGAGCCCGGCCAGTGGCAACAATTCGACATCACCCTGCTCGACCGCCACGTAACCGTAAAGCTCAACGGCAAGACTATCATCGACAACCAGCCGCTCTTGGGCTGCACAGGCGGAGCGCTCGGGTCTGACGAATTCAAGCCCGGCCCAATCTATCTGCAGGGTGACCACACAGGGATAAGTTATCGAAACATCGTCTTGACTCCAATAATCAAAGCAGAATCCGTCCTCTTCGAAGACGCCTTCGATGGCAAGCTCGCCGCCGGCTGGACGTGGCTCCGCGAAGAGAAGGACGCCTGGCGCATAAATAATAACGCCCTCGAAATCCGTGTGCAGCCCGGCGTGGCGCAAAACGTCAAGAACGCCCTGCTGCGCCCCGCGCCCGACCGAGCAAAAGGCAGGTACGCCGTCGACGTAACAATCACAAACCTAACCGCACCTATCCAGCAGTTCGAGCAGGCCGGAATCACCTGGTACAACAATGGAAATCCCGCCTTCAAGCTCGTCAAGGAATTGGTTGATGGGCAACTGATGATTATCCCAAGCAGAAAGCCGATGCCCACCCAGACCGTCCAGCTTCGCCTGATAGTAACGGGCGACAGCTACACCGCCCAGTTCCGTCCTGATGCCGAAGGCGAGTTTCAGACCGCCGCCGAAGGCAAGCTCCCCCCGCCGAACAACGACCAGGTAAGCATACAATGCTACAATGGCCCCCCCAACGCCGAGCACTGGATCAGATTCGACGATTTCAGAATAACGCAGCTAACCGACTAATGAGCCAACACGCTGCCCCAGTCAATGCCCAGCTTCTCGGCATAGACAATCGCAATGCACAGCAGAACCCAAAGAACCACTCCAATCTGGAACGGAACATCGTGCAGGGTTAGCTCAACCGGACCGGCGTACTTGCCCTTTTGCACAAGCGCGCTGAAACGAAAAACGCAGTACAACACCACCGGCGTCGTATAGATCAGCTTATCGGTAACAATCGCAGCAGTCCTCTCATCCGTAGCATACAGAAGAAAGCAGACTATCGCCAGCCCGCTCGTTACATCCAGCATGTGCGCCAGCAGCTCGGGCGTATAGCCCCCCAGGGTCTTGCGAAACTGCTCGCTATTCTCGCCAAGCTGGGCTATCTCGCTGCGACGCTTCCCGAACGCCACAAACAAACACAAGGCAAACGTGCAGATGACAAGCCACGGTGAAATGCCGACCTTCACGACCATGGCCCCGCCAACCGCACGCAGGCAAAATCCTATGGATATGATCACGCAATCGAGAATCATCGCCCTCTTGAGGAACAGCGAGTAAAGCACCATCAGAAGGATATACCCTACAATGACCCTCCCGAAACCTCCGTCCAGCACAAACGCCCCCGCTATCCCGCCGGCTGCGCAGATAATCGCCAGCGCCGCTGCCGACCCGACGCCCACCGCGCCGGAAGCTATGGGCCGACGACTCTTCTCAGGATGCGACCGGTCGGCCTCGCGATCAATAATATCGTTGAAAATGTAAATCGCCGACGACGCTAAGCAGAAACACGCGAATCCCCCAATCGCACTGGCGACGGCAACCAGAACCTCTTCCGCCGTCCCCGACAAACGCTGCCCGAATACAAGGGCCGCAAATACAAATACATTCTTAGTCCAGTGCGAAGGACGCATTATCCGCAAAAATCGCATCGATCGACCCTTTCATTCAAACAGCCTTCTTGACACTCACACATTGAAAGTGCAAAATGAGCAATAGTCAATACTAAATCGCAAACGCCTATGATACAAACCGTAATTCTTGACCTCGACGACACGCTCTACGACGAGATCGACTACTGCAAGAGCGGATTCGCCGCAGTCGCCGACCATCTCGCCAGGCTCCCGGACGCGCCCACGCCGCAGCAAGTCTTCCAGTCACTCTGGCGACAATTCAACGCCGGCAATCGCACAAAAACCTTCAACGCCGCCCTCGACGAGCTTGCGATAGCCTGTGACGACCGCCTGATTCGGGAGCTGATACATGTCTATCGCAACCACACCCCCAATATTACCCTGCCCGCCGACAGCCGCCGCGTCCTCCACCGGCTCAGCCGCGAATACGACCTTGCCCTGCTCACAGAC
>JAFGTU010000449.1 GCA_016933985.1 Sedimentisphaerales bacterium
ACAAGGTAAAGCCAGCCGACAAAAGGAGTTAACAATGTTGGTTCTAAGCAGACAAAGAGATGAGTCGATTATGATCGGCGATGACGTCGAGATTACAATAGTCGATGTGCGGGGCGACAAAGTACGTCTGGGCATAACGGCGCCGAGAGAAATTCCCGTCCACCGCCGAGAGATTTACGACACGATTCAGCGTGAGAAGGCGGCGGCAGCGGAGAAAGCTGCAACCGGAAAAGCTGAGAGAACGTCCGAAGCCGAGTCTGATGCGGTTGCAGAAGAACAGCCGGAGAAGGAACCCCAGCCTCATAAATAGACGGTGAGAATGTTCCGGGATTTTCCGGAACAGCGGATTGTTGCCCTGTTTGAGCCAAGAGTTCAAGCAGGGCTTTTTTATGCGCGCAAGCTCGCTTCTGAGAGGTAAATAGCCCGCGGCTCGCCGCCAAGTACTGCGGCCGTAAGCGCGCGGTTCTGTTGCGGGCTGTCTATGGTGCTTTCGGGGTGAGATTGAGCGTGTACCAGGCCGCGATAGGATCGGTGAAAGGTATGTCCTCGGGGAAAGCCCTTGAGGAATAATCAAAGGGGGAATGACCGTCAGGCCAATTTTGGGCAGGTATCGTTCCGTCGGAGGTCAATCTAAGGAAGTGTTACCATCCGACGGCAATGGGTACGAAATCATACCGCTCGGCTCGCCAGTCACCTAGCGACAGGATTGACTGATCCAAAGGAAGTACATATTGAAAAACCTGAGGTAGTAGTCGTTAGGGATGTACCCCTCACCATGACTGTAGTGCTTGGTTGTAAGGGTGGGATCTGCCGCCGAAAGAAGATTCCCTCCGAGCCAATTCCCACACCAATCCGCAACCTGCGATTCAGAAGTGGTCCGGCAGCGGCACGAGAGATAAAAAAAACAACAATTGTGCACTATCTTATGGTCTTGTGTCTTCTAGCCAATGGGCGAAAAGCTTGCCAAGGTCCCGGAAGTCAACAAAACCATCCCTGTCAACGGGTGCGATGTCTGCAGATGGAATGCCGGGTGGCTCAAGCCACTGAGTGGCGAGTATTCTGAAGTCCCGCGCGTCCACTTTCCCATCGTTATCAATGTCCCCGGGGAAGCGGCCTGACAATCCCCCAACGAAGTCATCGCTTGCGACAAAATCAACGATCAAGCCACTGAAGACGCCAGTGCTGTTGAGGTAACGAAGGGACAGCTCCGTGCCTATCAAATCACCGAATGACACAGGATGGTCGTACAGGGGAACCGGTGCGTATGTGTCTTCAACATATTCGGCCAATTCAGCTAGTGTCACAATTGCATCCTTCTTTCCACCACCGATACCATCAGCCCAAGGAAAGCCATCGGGCCCTTCCCTAAGAGCATCGAATACGGCGCTGGTGAAGACACCCGTACCATCAGTACGCGAAAATGAGAAGTATCCTTCGTTACATCCCGCAAGAACCGCTATTCTAGAGATGCTGCCGTCAGTTAAGTCTGGTCCAAATCCTCCCGATCGGCAGTGGTCAAGAAAAAGTATCTTTCTTACATTCTCGAGCCTTGAGTCCTGTAGCAAATCGCGGACTATGTCATCATACAAGTAATCTGTTGCCGCCGCTGACAATAACACATACTCGTTACCCTCCCTGATCTCCATTGGACCATTACCATAGCCGAGCGGATGGGGATCAAGATTTGTATTGAACGGCGCTTCAGTTCCCGATTTTTCTGACTCCCCGTGGCTTGCAAAGGACAATATGATGGTGTCCCCATCGTTTGCCTTATCAGCAAGCTTGTCGAATGCATCTTCAAAGGCTCTCATGTTCGATCCGTCGGTAATCGCAGGATCTAAGAGCAGTGTGTTGACATCTGTCACTGACGGCAATTGCATATACAGGATACCGGAGAGGTTGTTGGCGTCGATGTCGCCGCGCAAACCTAGCCCCCAATTCACTCCCACGGATAGGACGTGTGTCTTTGCGCTTATAGGTCTGAGCAATATGGCACAGTTGTGGGTACCGTTGTTTGCTTCCCCCACTATTTCCCCCTTATTGTTTATATCCCACAAGCTGCCGATAACCCATCCACTTGAGGTATCAACGGCCTCGTCAAGATCATAGGTCGTCTCGTTGTGATACAAGAATGGACGATCGTCTGGAATCGAGTAACCCACGACTTGTCCAGTATCATTAATAGCTAAGGCACACCCCATTTTCCCGGATGGACCTATTCTCAGCATATTACCCCTCTCGTAAAGGAACGGATACACGCTACCATCTGATGCAGCACTGACTCCGACAACTTGTCCCTTGTTATTGATGTCATGGGCGGTGGTTGCCGTGCCGCCGAGCGTGCCAATTTCAGTTAGCACCCCCCCGAAGTATATTGCAGCAGAATCCCCCAGTCTGGAGTTGCACAGTATCGCCCCACCATCGTTAATATCAATGGGGCGATAAACACCAAGATCTATGGCTCGATTCGTTTGAGAACTGATGTCATATAGGAAAGAGCCAGAATACGAATAATCAACCAGAACCTCTCTTCTGTTATTAACGGCCTTCGGTTCGCTTGTCGTCATACCAGGTAGATGGAGATTAAGCAAAGTCCCACCAGTATACAGGAATGCACGCTCAGTATGTCCACCATCCTCGGACCAGACTCCTACGATATCGCCATCGTTATTTATTCTGTGAGCAGCGCTACTGGGAAATCCAAGCAAAATGCCCAAGTCTATTCGACTGCCATTCTCATATAGAAATGCTTGACGATTTGTCAGCGTTTCCCAGAAGTATCCCACAACCTGACCTTCGTCATTGACTTTCCGCGCCTTTGAACCGAAATCGCTTGGCTTGCTCAGGCACACAAGGTCATACTGAATTTCTGCAGGGGCGTTATACGTGTAGCTCCAGAAGAGCATTACAGCCAGAAGGAAGCTAGACGTTCGCACTCGGCTGTGCTCTCTTTGTCGTATCCAGGATTTGCCTTTTGACGTCATAAACCAGACCTTGTGAACGCCCATACGGCCGAGGAGCCAATAAAGGAGAAACACAGCCTGTTCCCGGCGGTTGCCCACAGTGCCACTGCACGACTCAGATTATGATAGCATATCGCGGGGGATTCTTCAAGCAAAATGGTGCTATCGCGACGGAATGGTCCCGGTCAGAGGGGCGAGGGGCAAGGACGGAGGGATGGCTGACGGCTAGGCGTGAGGATTAAATCCGCGGATGCTATTGAGCCGGGCGAGGAGACTGCAGCGGCCGGCCGGTCAAAAAGTTGCAATTATCTCTTGCCCCGGGCTTTGCGGTATTGTCTAATTGAGGCCGTGATGCCGGAATGGGCAGGATCAATGAGATTGGCTGGTTTTTTGAGGTGAATGAATATGGCAGATTTACAGGCATTAGCCGAAGCGGTCATCAAAGGCGACCAAAAGACGGCGGTTGAAATCACCAGGGCCGCGCTGAGCGAAGGCACAGCGGCCAAGAGCGTGCTGGATGAAGGTCTGATTGCGGGTATGGATGTCATCGGGGCGCGGTTCAAGAAGAATGAAGTGTATATACCGGAGGTCTTGATAGCCGCGCGTGCGATGAAAATGGCCATGGAGATACTGGAGCCTGAGCTGGTCAAGGCCGGGGTGAAGCCCGTCGGCAAGTTTCTCATTGGAACGGTGCAGGGCGACCTTCACGATATCGGCAAGAATCTGGTAGCGATGATGCTCAAGGGGGCCGGCTTCGAGGTTATCGACCTGGGTGTCGATATCAGCCCCGATAAATTTGTCGAGCAGGCCAAGGCCTCCAAGGCTCAGCTAATCGGCATGAGCGCCCTTTTGACTACAACGATGCCTGCGATGGAGAAGACTATAACCGCTTTGAAGCAAGCGGGGATTTCAGCGAAGGTTATGATTGGCGGCGCTCCCGTCACCAAGAGTTATGCCGACAGGGTCGGCGCTCACGGGTACGCCGCGGACGCGGCCTCGGCCGTCGATGCCGCCAAGAGCCTTGTGGCATGAGACAGGACTTCAGAGCCGCCGAATGCAGTGTGGTTCTTTTGCAGCGTGCAAATCTTCGGAACAGCCGTTAAACACGGCTGTTTTTTTTGCGCCGGTTTTGGTAGAATGGACACTTGGCTTTTTTGGGAAGATGTCAACCGGCAACTGATTCAGCCGCGATAAGTGTTCACAAGCTCGACACTACAGGACAATATGCGAAGAATTCAACACAAGGCCCTGGCCGAGCTGCTGATGCAGCTTCGATTCACGCCTGCGGCGAAGCGCCGCAAGCAACTGGACGCGGCTGAGAAGCTGTATGCGATTATTGAGGCGGGCAAGCGCTACCCCTTCGAATTCGTATTCTATCGTATTACCGGCTTCCAGCATAAAGGGCCGATGGGCGGCGAGCTGATTGGCGGCGGGCAACTGCGGGAGGACCTGAGAATCTTCATAACCGCTCTGAGCTCTCAGATTGCCGAACCTGTGAGCTACGAGGCCGAGAAGGTCTATGCGGTTGAGGAGCTGGCAAAGGAGCTGGGCATCTCCACAAAGACAATCGGACGATGGAGAAAACGCGGCCTGCTTGCAAGGAAATTCATTTTCCCCAACGGCGCCAAACGACTGGGCTTTTTCAAATCGACCGTGGATAAGTTCCTGGCGGCGAACGCCGAGCTTGCGGCCAATGCCAAGTCTTTTTCGCGCCTTTCATCGACGGAAAAGCAGAAGATAGTAAAACGCGCCACGGTACTCGCCGGCAAAACGGGAGTATCCCGGCAGGATGTAATCCGCCGGATAGCCGCTGAGCTCGGCAGGTCCCGCGAGACGATTCGATCTACGCTTGTAGCTTACGAGAAGTCCCATCCGGACAGGCCTATTTTCAAGCGGCCGGCGGGCGTCACCCAGCCGGAGGAAGCAGCCGAGATATACAATCTCTTCAAGCAAAAAGTCCCACTGCGGGACTTGATGAAGCGATTCAATCGAAGCAAGAGCTCGATATACCGCATTATTAACGTTCGCAGGGCGAAGTCGCTTCTGCTTAGGAAGATCGAATTCATCGCCAGCGACGAGTTTCTGCAAGACGATGCCAAAGAGACTATTTTCGCGGAAGCTCAGAGCGCTGTGAAGCCGCCCGATGCGGCGACGGTGGAGCCGTTTGGCAGGGCGAGGAGGTCGCTGCCGGAGTATCTGAACGTGCTCAAAAAGACTCCGGTTCTTAACAGGGAACGAGAGCGGGAATTGTTCCGCCGGTATAACTATCTCAAATACCTGGCGTGCGTAACCAGGGCCGGCATCAATACATCGCGGGTTCTGAGCGGACGGATCAGGGAGGTAGAAGGCTACTTAGCCGCGGCCGAAGAGACGCACAGGATAATAATAGAGGCCAACCTTCGCCTCGTCGTCAGCATTGCACGCAAGCATGCTACGGGCGGGGTGAATCTCTCCGACTTGATCAGCGAAGGCAATTTCGCCTTGATCGAGACGGTGGAGAAATTCGACTATAGGCGCGGCTTTCGGTTCGCCACGTTCGCCTCGTGGGCCATAGCAAAGGCCTTTGCGAGCAAGACGCCGTCCCGCACGGCTCGTCGCGACAAGGAGACAGCAGCTTCTCATGCAAAGATGCAGGAGGACTTCCGGGAAAAGGACGCCGCGGACATGGCGGCTATCGAGCGAACGCATCAAAGCCTGGCACAGGTTATTGAGGACGAACTGACCCAAAGGGAGCGATATGTCGTTCTGAGCCGGTTCGGCCCTATCGGACAGCCGATCAAGAAAAAGACAAAAACCCTGAAGCAGGTCGGCGAGGACCTGGGCCTTAGCAAGGAGCGGGTCCGCCAGATCGAACTGATTGCCCTGCAGAAGCTCCGGCAATCGCTCAGTCCCAAGGAATTCGAGCTGCTAACAGGATGATACGCGAGACATTAAAAAATGTACCGCACCTAGGATTGGCCGTGTCAAAAATTGGCCGTCGCAAGTAATTGTGGATTGACACCTCACGATAATGTAGTTACAATGTAAATATAGCCAAAAAAGAATACGATTTTAAGAAGTTCAAATCTCGGCCTAATCCTTATGCCAAACGTCTCAAGAAACAGGTTACACTGCGGATTCGACCGGATGTCATAGAGTATTTCAAGGATATGGACGAAGAAAAGGATGTCCCATATCAGAGCCTCATCAATCTCTATTTGCAGGATTGTATGGCCTCTGATCGAAAGCTCTCTATGAAATGGGCAACGTGCGAAGCAGACAGATCAGACCAAAGCAATGCAATGCATCGAACCGCCCGGCGCGGCTCGATAGGCCAATCCATAAAGAGGAAGACCAAGACCTTAAAACAGATCGGCCGCGACCTCGGCCTGACCAAAGAGAGGGTGCGCCAAATAGAGCTAATCGCCCTGCAGAAGCTAAGGCAGTCCCTAAGCCCCACGGAATTCGAACTGCACACCG
This sequence comes from Sedimentisphaerales bacterium, assembly GCA_016933985.1. Taxonomy (GTDB): domain Bacteria; phylum Planctomycetota; class Phycisphaerae; order Sedimentisphaerales; family Anaerobacaceae; genus JAFGCD01. The sequence continues at coordinate 6,423 of JAFGTU010000449.1, forward strand.
GCTAGAATGCTACATGAGGAACCTTCGGTGAGGGTGCTACCAGCAGCCGTCAAGCGTCTTCTGAAGACAAGCCTCGTCCCCGTGTACCGGCGCTCCCGAAAGCAGATACTGAGCGCTACAGCGAGTCCCGAACGTTATGTTATATCAGCGAAGCCTGTGTCTGGCCAGTTACGTGCCAGTTGCTCCAATCTTTGTTAGGTAAGCCCGCTGCTGGTACGTCGCCAAGATAAACCACACTATGGCAAAGCAGACACCCCATCCAGAAGTCACTGTTCGCTTGAAGACTGTGACTGCCAGCAAATGCACGTCTATAGACGTCAGTAGCGCGAACATATAGGCATGGACAGATGCGTTAGACCATAGTGCAATCCATGGTCTGACGGTCTTGTCCTCCTTGATCGCGGCAGTCTCAAGCCACACATGTTCAAAGGCCTTCTTCAAGTCGGCTTCATCTTCGACGAGTTCGCTGACGTCTTTGAGAATACCCTCGCCCCGTGAGAAGTGCCTGCGAAATTCCCCCGAGACTTTGGACACTGATATCATGATACATATGCCCACAAGCAAATGCACTATCAGTGCTATCACTCCCAAACTGGAAAGGGTCTGAGAATCTCCTTGTAGACCTCGAAGGATCACTCCTCCGTAGACCAGTCCAGTTAGAGTGAAATACGCCGTGACCATCCATGCCCGCTGTGTCTCCTCAAACCTCGCATGGGCCTTGTGGTGATCGTATGCCTTTCCGATTAGGTCACATGCCAACTTCTTGATATCACTATCCATTCTGATCTCCTTTGATATGTGATCGTTGCTGGCCACGGCATCGCACTCGTAAACCCGATATTCGTCCAGACAACGATCTTATCATATTCAACATACCAGGAACTTGGTTGCTTGGCAAGCTCCAAACCCAGGGCAATCGCATTAAAACTGTTCGATCCTCATTTATGCTCTAAAAACAGCCCACCCCAACAGGGCCGCGATCATAATGGAGTGTGTCAATAACACTTTATCGCCAAAAAACAGCGATCTTTTTTTAATGCGATTGCCTTGGCTCCAAACCGGCAAGGCATGAGCGACTCCGGAATGACTCCTTTTGACGATCCTCGGAAGACCGAACGTGGTTCTCAATATCAGACGGCGCAAGGCCCTTCTCACTGGGCGCGGCCTGCAAATTTACGAGGCCCAGCCACCACGAATACTCCCGCTCAGCACTCCTTTGTTATACCCGGTTGCGGGGGGGCGTATATTCCTTCGGGGTCGTCGTGGATTGGGGCGGGGGTGTCGAAGGTCATGTTGTCTATATCTTCAACGAACTGAAAGTTGGAATTCATTATCTGGTCCGAAGTAACAATCTGGCCGGTGTGGGTGGCGACGCGTCCCATCAAGGCGGCGACTTCGGCCTCACCCGCGCGGCGGGCCTCGTTGTGGGGCTTGTTTTGGCGGATTGCGTCTAAGAGCAGTTGCCATTCGACGTGGTACGGGTTGGGGTCGTCTTTGCCGTATTGCCATACTATCTGGTCGGGAACCATATTCTGGCTCTTGTAGATTATCGGCTTGGGCTGGCCGAGGGTGGCCATTATGACAGCCGAGCCTTGGAAGCCGTGGGCGTAGTCGGAATAGGTCTGCCAGCAGCCGTCCATGTGGCGGGAGAAGGCGAAGAGCTTGGCGCCGTCGGCGAAGGTGTATTCGACGGTGTAGTGGTCGAACTGGCTGCCGGCTTCCTTATAACATCTTCCGCCGAATCCCTGTGCCGAGACCGGCCAGGCGCCTTTTGCCCAGCAGGCCACATCGATATTGTGGCAGTGCCAGTCGATGAAGAAGCCGCTCGAGACCCAGGTGAAGCTGTTGGGGTAGCGGAGCTGAAATACAAGCTCGTTGGCATCCTTGGGGCGCGGCGGGCAGTGGACGGGGCCGTGGACGCGGTAGATTCGCAGGGTGTGGACCTCGCCGATGGCGCCGTCGTGAATCCTGCGTATTGTTTCCTTCCTCGCGTCGGAATGGCGCCACATGAAGCCTACGCCGACCTTTAGGTTCTTCTTCTCGGACAGCTCGGCGGCCTTTAGCCAGCGGCGAACGGCGGGCGAATCGGTTGCGAAGGACTTTTCCGCGAAGACGTTTACGCCCTTGTTTACGGCGTACTCGAAGTGCATCGGCCGAAAGGCCGCATGAGTGGTCAAAAGCACGATGTCGCCAGGGCCGAGGCAATCGATGGCCTTCTTATAGGCATCGAAGCCCACAAATTGGCGTTGGGGCGGGACATCCACCTTGCCCTCGTTGCCTTTGATTAGGTTGTCGTAGCTGGCTTTGAGGCGTTCCGCGAAGAGGTCGGCCATTGCGTAGAGCTTGACAGGCCCGCCCGTGGCGGCGAAGGCGTCGGCGACGGCACCTGTGCCCCGGCCTCCGCACCCGACCAACGCCAGGCGTATCGTATTGTTCCCGGCGGCGTAGATTCGAGGCAGGGCAACGCCGGCGACGACAGAGCCGGCAACTACCCTTGAACTCTGCGCCAAGAATTCCCGGCGAGAAGGCCCGAATGGTTCTGTCGGCGATGATTCTGATGCCTGAGGCTTGGTCTGCCGTTTCATGCTATCTCCTTTGAAAATGCCTTCTTGGTAAGACCCCACAATACTATGCAAACGGCCTATCGGATTGCTTATTACGATGCCGGGCCGAGCTTGTGATCCGGGTCTATTGTGTAGAGGCGTTTTTTCGCTTCGGCGTTGGTGTGGGCTGCTACTACGTTGCCGACAAATATGACGTGGTCGCCGGCGTGCATGTGCTGTTCGAGCGTGCACTCGAAGTTGGCGACGGCGTCGGCCAGCAATACCGAATCAATCTGCGCGGCCGGGGCCGTTTCGCATTTGAATTCGGCGAATTTATCGACGTCGCGGCCGGAGTGAGACCCGAAATACAACGCTGCTTCGGCCATTTCCGAAGACGGATACGCGATTGTAAAGCACTCGGCGAAGGTTATCGCCTCAACGGAATAATGCGTCTTGGCGACGGCTATCGCCATCATAGGCGGTTTGCCCGAGACAATCATCGTCCAGCCCAGCGTAATGGGATTGAACTTGCCGTTTCGGTCCTTGGCAATTGCTATGACAATTTGCTCCGGGTACTTGGTCTTTATCGCATCGGCGTATTCAACCTGCTTTTGCATTGCTCTTCTCCGTAATTGCTTTTATATTCACCAAACGCAAAGACGTTGAATAAGATGATAATTCCAATGCCCGCTTTGGCAAGGAGAAAGATGTGGATACAATAGGTTTTGTAGGCGGGGGCAATATGGCCGAGGCTGTCATAAGGGGCATAATAACGGCCAAAATCTATAACCCCAAACATATTTTCGTCAGCGATATCAGACCGGACCGGCTCGAATTTCTCCGCGAAGATTACAAAATTGTTACTCTTGAGAAGAATGCCGAGCTGGCTGATGAGGCGGCGATTATCGTCCTGAGCATCAAGCCGCAGAATATGACCGATGTGCTGCGCGAGATAAAGGATGCCGTTAATCGGGAGAAGCTGATTATTTCCATCGCAGCAGGCATCAGACTCGGCAGTATCGCCGCCGTCCTGGGCGAGGTCCCCATCGTTCGCGTAATGCCCAATACGCCCGCTTTAATCGGCGAAGGCGCGGCCGCCCTGTACGCCAACGAGAAGGCAAGGCCGATGCTGGACAAGGCAAGGAGTATTTTTGAATCGGTTGGACTTGCCGTCGTTGTCGATAACGAAGACCTGATCGACGCGGTTACGGCTGTGAGCGGCAGCGGCCCGGCCTATTACTTCCTTCTGATGGAGGAAATGATAGCGGCCGCCGCGACACTGGGGCTGGACAGGGAGCTGGCAAAAGACCTCGTTCTGCAAACTGCGAAAGGCGCCAGCCTGCTCGCCGTCGAGGCGGACAAGAATAACGAAAGCCCCTCAGTTCTTCGCCGAAAGGTTACCTCGCCCGGCGGGACGACGGAGGCGGCGCTGAATGTCTTTGCCGCAAACAAGTTCGGCTCGATGATAGCGGATGCCCTGAAGGCCGCGGTCGAGAGAAGCAGGGCGCTGCGGGGCTGAATTTATGGGTCATCCGAATAAATGGATGGGTGCGGCGTTTGGAACGGTTGAGAAAGACCGTTTATCCCCATCAAGCGAGCTTATTCGATAACGACAATGGCCTGTACGGGGCAGTCCTCGGCGGCTTCTTGGACAGAATCCTCGCACTCGGACGGGACTTCATCGACAATCACTTCGGCTATCACTTCGCCCAGCTCGAATACTTCCGGGCACGTTTCGCTGCAAAGGCCGCAAGCCGTGCATGTATCTTCTATTCTCACTTGCATGTCAAATCCCCTTTTAACTGGCTATCGACTATCAATAAGAGATTGCGATGCCCATTCGGCGCTTAACCAAATAGAGTATTGACTGCGGGCTGTCAAGCAAGGTCCGGAAATTTATTCCGCAATTTTTTCCGACCGTTACGACCAAAAAACGGCAATTGGCAATGTTTCTATGGCAAAGGCCGACCGGAGCTGTTATACTAACGGCTCGTCGTGATGTGACAAGCAATCGATTGTGAATCATTACGGCCGGGTCCCATGCAGACCGAGCCCGTGAACCTGGTCAGGCGGGGAACCGAGCAGCCATAAGCGTGTGCTTGGTGG
>JAFGTU010000450.1 GCA_016933985.1 Sedimentisphaerales bacterium
CGATCCAGGCCCCAATATTGTCGCCGAGTGTATCAGGGAGGCGCATATCGGGTTCATGTTCGCTCCCAAGTTTCATCCGGCGATGAGGTTTGTCCAGCCCATTCGCAAGAGTCTCGATTTCAGAACGGCCTTCAATATTCTCGGCCCCCTGGCAAATCCCGCCGGCGCCGCGGCACAGGTGATGGGGGTGGCGGAGGAGGCCCTGCTGGACCGAATATGCGAGACCCTTAAGATGCTCGGTGTGAAAAGAGCGATGGTCGTTCACGGCCAGGGTATGGACGAGATAAGCACTCTCGGAATCACTCAGGTTCGCCGGCTCAACGACGGTGAGATTACCAGCACGGAAATCGACCCCGCTGATCTTGGTTTCGCCGCCCCCTCTATCGATGAGCTTAAGACCGGTGACGCAATAAAAAATGCCGCCATTATTCGTGATATTCTAACCGGCAAGGAAAGAGGGCCTCGCAGAGATATTGTAATACTAAATGCCGCCGCCGCAATAATTGTCGCATGCATGGCCGATGATTTCCCGTCGGCAGTCGAGTTGGCCCGAGACGCAATCGCCAACGGCGCCGCAGCAGATTGCCTGGATAAACTTATCGAGGCATCGAATAAAGCGTAAAACCTAAAATGAAAAACGCAAAATCATAGTGCAAAACCGAAAATGTTTTAGTTTTAAGTTATGGTTTTGAGCTTTTGGCTTTGAGTTTTTATTTCTTATGTTGATAGTGAAAGTGAAAATCTGCGGGATCACCAATTACGACGACGCCGTCGCCGCGATGGATATGGGCGCTGATCTACTCGGCTTCAATTTCTACCCCCAAAGCCCCCGGTATTTGCTCCCTGATGCCGCCGCGGCGATAATAAGAAAGCTGCCGGCCTTCATCGATACCGCGGGCGTATTTGTCAACGCCTCGCTCGACGAAATCCGCCGGACTATAGACCTGTGCCATTTGAACTGGGTGCAGTTGCACGGCGACGAAACCCCCGAGTTTTGCCGGTCGCTCGATTCCGTCAACGTAAGGACAATGAAGGCCCTGCGAGTGAAAGACGCAACTGACATCAAAAACGCGGAGGAATTCTTCACCGACGCCATCCTGCTCGACGCCTTCGACCCGCAAAGGTACGGCGGAACAGGGATCACCTTCGACTGGAACATCGTCGGGCATATCGGCAAGAGGGTGTTTCTCGCCGGCGGCATAAACCCCGACAACGTCGCCGAGGCGGTCAAGCTCGGGGTCTATGGAATTGACGTCTGCAGCGGAGTCGAGGCCAAGCCGGGGGAAAAAGACCACGAAAAAATGAAGAAACTGTTCGACAACATAAGATACCTACGGGGCTAAACATGAAGTATAAAGGCAGATTCGGAGACTACGGCGGCTTCTACGTCCCGGAAGTCCTCATATCCGTATTGGAAGAGCTGGAGGAGGCGTTCTTTCGTTTCTACCAGGACGAGCGGTTCGTCGCCGAGCTGGCGATGCTCTACAAAGAGTATGCCGGCAGGCCCAGCCCGCTTTATTACGCCAGAAGGTTCAGCGAGCATGTTGGCTGCAAGGTCTATCTGAAACGAGAAGACCTGCTCCACGGCGGCGCTCATAAGGTTAACAACACGCTCGGCCAGGGCCTGCTCGCCAAGTATATGGGCAAGACCAGGCTCATCGCAGAGACGGGCGCCGGCCAGCACGGACTGGCAACCGCAATGATCGGCGCACTATTCGGAATGGAGACCAAAATCTTCATGGGGGTAGTCGATATCGAGCGGCAAAGCGTAAACGTCCACAAAATGAAGCTCTGCGGCGCAGAAGTAATCGGCGTCGAGGGCGGCACGGGCACTCTAAAAGACGCCATCAACGATGCACTTCGCTACTGGACCGCCCACGTCACCGACACCTTCTACCTCTTCGGCTCCGCGTGCGGCCCGCACCCATATCCGACGATTGTCAAGCACTTCCAAAGCCCGATTGGCAAAGAGGCCCGCCAACAGTCGCTTGAGATAATCGGCAGGCTCCCGGATATGGTCGTCGCCTGTGTCGGCGGCGGCAGCAACGCAATAGGCATATTTTCGGGATTCGTCGAGGATAAGGACGTCCGACTGGTCGGCGTCGAGGCGGGCGGGGCAAGCGTAAGCTCCGGACGACACGCCGCGACATTAGTAGCCGGACGAGTCGGAATCCTCCACGGCGCAAAGGCGTATCTGCTCCAGGACGAAGAGGGCCAGGTCCGCGATACCGAGTCCGTATCGGCAGGCCTCGACTACCCCGCCGTCGGCCCTGAGCACTGCCTCCTCAAAGACACCGGCCGCGCAGAGTACGTCGCCGCCGAGGATGAAGAAGTCCTCGACGCATTCTCGCTGCTCTGCAAATGCGAAGGAATTCTCCCGGCCCTGGAAAGCTCACACGCCTTGGCCTGGCTCCTAAGCCAAAAAGGCAAGCTCGACGCCGACCAGGTAGTAATCGTAAACCTCTCCGGCAGGGGAGACAAGGACGTGGGAATAGTGGAAAAGCACAGACCAATGAGTGATTAGAAGTGCACAAAATACGAAATCCGAAGCAAGAAATACGAAACAAATCCGAATGGCAAAGTTTTGAACATTTGGCATTTGAATTTTGAATTTGTTTCCACCACAAGGTGTCCTGTGGAGGCTTTCGATATTCGATATTCGAGTTTTTCCTTCGTGATACAACAAGGGTATTAGACATGAAGACATATAAGCAGGTTTTCGCGGAACTCAAACAGGCCGGCAGGCCGGCCCTGATACCGTTTTTCGTAATCGGCGATCCCGATTTTGATACGTCTCTGGAGATTGTAAAGACAGCCATCGACGCCGGGGCGGACATCTTGGAATTAGGCATCGCCTTCTCCGACCCCATAGCGGACGGCCCGACGATCCAAAAGGCCGACATTCGCGCGATGCGAAGTGGAATGACCGTGGCCAAGGCCTGCCGGTTCATCCGGCAGGTTAAGGATTACAGGGATATCCCCATCGGTCTTCTGATGTACTATAACCTCGTCTATCAATACGGCACGGAGAAATTCTTCACCGAATTCCACAAGGCAGGCGTTAATAGCGTCCTCGTTGCCGATTTGAGCATTGACGACGCAGGCGAAATCGAAGGCCCGGCGAGAGCCGCCGGGCTCGACACCGTCTTTATGGTCACTCCCATAACCGCACCGGAGAGAATGAAGCGAATCGCCTCCAAGACCACCGGCTTTATCTACACTGTCTCGGTCCTCGGCGTAACCGGCAGCAGGAATGAGCTTTCCGATACGGTTGAAGGACTCGTTGCAAGGCTAAAGAAGCTCACCGACGTGCCTGTATGCGTAGGCTTCGGGGTGAGCAAGCCCGAACACGCCGCCGCAATCGCCGCCGCAGGGGCAGACGGAGTAATAATAGGCTCAAGAGTCGTCAGTCTCGTAGAGGCCAACCTCGACGGCAAACAAAAGATGTTGGCCGAAATCGCAACATTTTTAACCGAAGTAAAAACAGCGATCTCACCTGCCTAACCGGCATTTCTCACCGCAGAGATCGCCGAGCCCGCCTCACTGTCACCCCGAGCACATTCGGCTACGCTCAGTGTAAACTACGTCGAGAGGTCTATTTGAACAGCCTGTTTGTTACGTGGGGGCGCAGCGGCTCAACCAATTCGCGGGAAGAAAGAAGGAAGACTGTTTGAACAGATTCCTCGACTCGCCTTCGGCTCGCTCGGAATGACAGTCTTCATTTAACCTGATATTGACCGACGGGTACTTCTCGTAATATGGTCTTGGGAAGACTCTGTTCTTTCAGCCTGTGTGCAAGTCTTTGCTGTGCCTGCAATTATGGAATAATAAGAAAAGTCTCATAATTGGCCATTTTTTTCTTGACTTTTACCCCCCCCTGTTAAATTGGGCAATATGCGACATTGCCGGCACGGAGGCCGGGTGAGGAGACAAGTTTCTGATCAGGGGTCTCTCCACAACAAGGAGCCAACCAGCTCGGAGGGCGCTAACGAAATGACATAGTAATTGCGGCATAGTGTCTGCTATTGCCGGAGGAGGTGGATTATGGATTGAGATGCTTCTATTCTTGGGGGGAATGATCTTGGTTTGAGAAGAGAACGATCTGATTTCAGGAGAAAAAGAGATGACAAGGAAAATCTTATCAGTAATTGTGTGTATGATGGCAGTAGTGAATGTTGCCTCGGCTGACATCGAATGGGTCTATATCGACGATCCGGGAGTTACTGGTCATGAGGGCTTTACCGGCTACATGAGCAAATATGAGACGACGAATACCCAGTATTGCGAGTTTCTCAACGATGCCAAGGCTTCAGGTGACATATCCGTAGACGGTAGCAGTGTTCTTGGCGCAAGCGGCTCCAACAGTGGAGCAGATTTTGTTGGCCAGGTGTATTATTACCTTGCTGGGCCGGGCGACACTGAGGATGGGGCGACCAACGGCGGAGCAGCAAGAATAGATTACAGTGGCGGGGTGTTCAGTGTTGATAGCGGCTTTGAAAACCATCCTGTTAGCTACGTGAGCTGGTATGGTGCAACAGCTTTTTGTAACTATTACGGCTACCGACTTCCCACCGAATGGGAATGGCAGGCCGTAGCTGATTATGATGGAAGCTTCAATTATGGTTGCGGTGTGACCATAGATAATAGCATCGCCAACTATAAGGGCTCAACCCATCCTGATGGTACAACCTCTGTCGGTGCCTTTGGGATGTATGGGTATGGTCTCGCGGATTTGTCAGGCAATGTATGGGAGTGGACAAGCACTGCGTTGTCTACCCCTCGGCCTGGCTGGTGTGTTGTTTGCGGCGGGGCTTGGTCGTGGCCATCGAATAACGGCCTTGCCGTGTGGGACCACGGCGACTACCATCCGAGCTTTACATTCGGCTACGTAGGCTTCCGTGTTATTGCCTCCGAAGCCGAACCAGCAGTTGAAGCTTTGGTTGACATCAATCCTGACAGTCTGAACAAGAGCAGCAAGGGGAAATGGATCACCTGCTATATTGAGCTGCCGGAGGGGTATGATGTGGGTGAGATAGATGTGAGCACAGTAATGCTCAATGACGTTGTGGCGGCGGAATCTGGGCCGACGGGGATTCTTGACCACGACGGCAATGGCGTCCTCGAACTGATGGTCAAGTTCAGCAGGGCTGCGGTCCAGGGAATACTTGGACCGGAAGACGAGGCGGATCTGATTGTTACCGGCGAACTGTCCGACGGCACGGTTTTTGAAGGCGCCGATACCATTAAAGTTCTGCAATAAGAGAGAAGCTTTTGAGGAAACGTATTGGTTGAGTTTAGCTGAATTCGCAAATCAAGGGCCGGGTGGACCGGCCCTTTTTCATTTGTGCCTGGAACACATCGCAGAGCCTACTGCCGGCGGGGGCAGCCGGCCTTGTACGCCTGAATTAAGGGCAGGTCAAGTTTTTGAGCGATTTCTTTGTCCTCCATTGTGCGTTTGGAGAAGGGTTTCGCTCGGTCTGCCTCGTAGGATTTTTTCCGCCAGCGGCGGACACAGCCAAGCATTTTGCTTTCACGAGATTTCATCATAGTATCTGCCTCAGGCAGCAAAGGAAGCATTGCGGGGTTGACACTCCGGACTAATTCTTCCAAACGCTTATCTAAAACTCTTGCATACATGGTATTATAATCGAAGACGGCGGATTTGTGCAGCCCTTTTTTCTTTTCTGCTGTTGGATTTTGCGAGCAACGAATTGCGTTTATCGCTTTGTGAGCTACCAGCAGAATCGCAAACCTACAGGGTCGTTTGTGCCGGACGAGGGCCTCCTATTGACATTGTCCAAGAGTAGTATTAGCATCCGTTTGCCGACACGGAGGATAGGGCAACGCAGGCGTGCGACCCGAGCGCCGTGTCGGCGCTATACAGCAGAACGGCTCCGGCCTGCCGCCGGTGGATTGGAGCCGTTTTCTTGGCTACTGTTAGCCCTAATGCGATAAACGGTCTCTTTGGCGGCGGGCTTTTCTCGGATTGCCGCAATAAAAGGGTTTGCGTGGGCGTCTTAACGGGTTAGATTAGGCGAAACGTCGGGTTCTGCGCCTTGGGTGGGCGCGGGCCGAGAAATATCACTTAAACTCTTTAGGAGGCTTTTGTTATGAAGAAGCGTATAATTGCAGCAGCAGTAGTTCTCGTAGCCTTGACCGTTGCGTGGACGGTCTTTGCGGCCGAGGAAAGCGCGGAGAGGCCCCGCAGAGGCGGCTTCGGCAACATGTCGGCCGAGGAGAGGGCACAGATGAGGGAGAGATTCCAGAACATGTCCGAGGAGGAAAGGGCAAAATTCAGGGAGGAAATGAGGGCCCGCTTCGAGAATATGACCGAGGAAGAACGGGCCGCAATGCGTGATAGAGTCGGCGGACGCACTCGATTGAGCCGGGAAGACCAGCTCAAGGCGATTGCGACGATGGAAGAACAGCTTGCAAAGCTAAAAGCGAGCATTGAGAGCTCCTCGACACCGTCAGGCACGAATTTCCGCGATCTCTCCGAAGAAGAGAGGACTAAGCTGAGAGAGCAAATGACCAAGTCCCGCGCAGATCGCGATGCTTCGGTTCTCGCTCTCAGAGCCGAACTCGACAAGCTCAGCCCCCAACGCGCAACGCCCGAACAGATGGAAGCTCTTCGTGAGCTGCGAGCGATTAGCGAGCTGGCGGGAACGGAAAAGGCCGAGCAAACCAAGAAACGCCTCGATGCCCTCATAGCCAAGCAGGCCGAGCAAATAATGCCGATGGGCAGCATGCGGGGAACAGGCGAGCCAGGCCAGAGACGCGGTCAGCGCAATACCGGCGGCGAAAGCACTTCAACCGGTTCTACCGCAGGGGGGGCGAATAGATAGTTGCGAGGCCAAACAGGCGAGATCACGCTCACCTCAGACGCATAGCAATTACATCGAAGCTCTTTTCCGGGGCGACCTACACGAGATAGGCCGCCCCGGTTTCATTTCAAGCCCACAATACATAGTCCGCATCTTTCGCCGTCGAGGACGCATAGTGTTTGTCATCTCGGCGCTCTCGGCGTGTCCTGCGGTTAATGAGAAATATGGGCTAACGCCTTCTCGCCTCATTGACGCGGCATTCTCATGCCTTTTTTGGTCTTGCACGCAACGGCTCTGAGCAGGTATATTTGCATCTGTTCATAGTACCGTTGCTGTATCTTTCAACCTTGTTGTAAAGGAAAGGGCCCTACCATGAGAAGACTGCGGATTATCGAAATTGGTTTTGCGGTATGCCTGTTGTACGGCTTTGGCCTGTTTATGCCCAAAGCCGGCGCCGCCGAGTTCACATATATCGACCTTATCAACCGCCTCACCGACATGGAGCGGTTGGCCACGCTGCCCGACCCCGGCGAGACATGCCAACAGTGGTCCAGCTACGACAGGGCGAGCAAGTATGACGAGGCGTCCGGCAAATACGTGAACTGGTTTGCAAACGGCGACGGCGGCGGGATCATTCGCAAAGAGGGCAACGTTCAGGTCTTTGCCGAGATGACGGGGCCAGGCGTCATCTGGCGGACGTGGTCGGCACTGGCTAAGGATGGGCACGTGAAGATATATCTCGACGGCGCAGCCGAGCCTGCCGTCGATTTGCCCTTCATAGGGTACTTCAACCGCCAAAACGAGCCCTTCACCCACGAGGCCCTTGTTCACATGGCCGCGCGGGGTCAGAACTGCTACGTTCCGATTCCTTTCCAGAAGTCCTGCAAGATCACCGGCGAGGGCGACTGGGGGGCGTACTACCATTTCACGTACACGACATACCCCAAGGGGACTCGATTGCCCACGTTCAAGCGGCAATTGAGCGCTGAGGAAAAGGCGGCTCTTGACGCCGCAGGGCGGAGGTTGTCGCAGTGCGGGCCTGTGCTTCCGGTCACCGACGGGGAGAAGGTGGAGAAACAGACGCTCTCGGCCAACGGCGGCGGGACGTGCGTTTTCTCGCTGGCCGGGCCGCGCGCTATAAAGACGATTCGGGCCCGCGTTGAGCCGGCCTTTCAGCCGGAAGACTACGAGACTTTGCGCGAATGGACGCTGCAGATTCAGTTCGACGGCGAGGATGAGCCGAGCGTATGGGCGCCTTTTGGCGACTTTTTCGGCACCGCAGCGGGCGCCAACGCGTATCGGTCGCTGCCCAGCGGGCTTACGGAGGATGGAACGTGGTATTCGCACTGGTTCATGCCGTTCCAGCGGGCCGCGACGGTTACGGTTGTCAACGAGGGCACTGAAAGCCGTAAGGTCAATTTCGAGATCGTTACGGTTCCGTTGTCCGGAAACCCGAAACGCTACGCGCGGTTCCATGCCAAGTGGCACCGCGATGCGTTCCTGCCCACCGAGCCGGGGCGGGATACGCCCGAGTGCGTGGACTGGACGATGCTCAAGACTATGGGCAGGGGGCGATTCTGCGGCGTAATGCTGCATGTCTGGAATCCCAAAGGCGGATGGTGGGGCGAGGGAGATGAGAAGTTCTTCGTCGATGGCGAGAAATTCCCCTCCACGATCGGCACCGGCTCGGAGGACTATTTCGGCTACGCCTGGTGCAATCCCACGCTCTTTCAAAACTGCTACCACAACCAGACAATCAGCATGAACAACAAGGGCCACGTCTCGGTCAATCGCTGGCACATCACCGACAACATCCCGTTCCAGAAGTCTTTCGAGGGCGCTATCGAGAAGTACTACCCCAACAGCAAGCCGACGCTCTACGCGGCGACCGTCTATTGGTACCAGGCCGCGGGCCAGGCCGACTCATACAAACCGGCCCCGATCACAGAGCGCATCGGGTACTGGACGCCGATCCAGGTTTTTCGCATCAAGGGTGCTATCGAGGGCGAGAAGCTGAAGATCCTCTCTAAGACGGGCGGCGACCCGCAGGTTCAGGGTATGGACGGGTTCGAAGGGAGCTGGAGCGAGGACGCCCACCTCTGGTGGATAAATACCAAGCCCGGCGATACGCTTGAGCTGGCCGTGCCCGTCGAAAAGGCCGGAACTTACAGAATCAAAACCCAGCTTACAAAGGCCGTCGATTACGGCATTCACCAGCTCTACTTAGACGGAAAGAAGCTCGGCGAGCCTATCGACCTGTTCAACAACGGCGTTGTCCCGACGGGCCAGATTGACCTCGGCGTCCACAAGCTCGACAAGGGCCAACACGTCTTGAAGGTCGAGATAGTCGGGGCAAATGAGAAGGCCGTCAAGGCGTACATGTTCGGGATCGACTACATCCTCCTTGAGGAGGCTTCGCCGGATGCCGCAGCGGCATTCTATCTGCCGGAGGACCCCAGGTACACAATACTCGACTCCGCGCGGGACTCCGTGCGGTTTGCGGAGGGCACCCTCGTCCCTTTTGACGGACGCCTGGCCTGCAAATCCAGCTTTGTGGACCAGGACGCCAACGTAATGGGCTGGCACGATTTCGGCAACCTCGAAGGGCCGGGCTGGGCCGCTAACGCCGTAGGCGGGGCGTACGAGCTCTACTGCTTCGCAAAATACGCCGCAGATGAGCGGCTTGCCGAAAAGGCGGTGAAATTGCTCGACCACGTCTTAGAAGACGGCTTTATCGACTACGAGACGGGGTTTATAACCGGCTACCGCCTGACGACCGACAACACCTTTTGCCTTAACTACCAGCATAAGAGCAACTGGTTCTGCCCCGGCTCGATGGCCAAGATTGGCTATCAACTGCTGATTTTCAGTGATCTGCTGGAAGGGCCGCGCAGGGAGAAGATGCGGCAGGCTGCGCTGAAAAACGCGCGGTGGATCGAGAAGAACATCAAACCGACGTCCAACGGGTGGTTCCCGCGGCGCTGCCTGCCGTCCGGTGAGCACCACCCGAATAATGCCTACGGCGACCGCGACATACTCTTCGAGGGCAGCGCGGACGGGCTGTTTATCATCCAGCTTATGACCGAGCTGACCAAAAAGGGACTGGCCGACTATACGGGCGAGATTAAGAAGCGCATCAAGGTCTTTATCGACGCCGGCGGGATCTTCGGCTCGATCAACCACGACACCTACGACCACCACGAGAACGTTGCTTACTCCGTAGCATTTCGAGTCCTCCGGCAGGCGGTCCAACTGCTCAACGACAAGGAGATCGAGAAATTCGCATACGAGAATTGCCTTGCGGGGCTCGACCAGTTCAAGATGACCGAAGACAGGAACGGCGTTCGGACAAAAGGCATGCTCTGGATGGAAAAGAGCTGGGATACTTCTTATCTCTGGGAGAACGCTGAGGCCGCTCTGGCATATTTCGAGGCGTACAGCGACACCAAGAACGAGCAGTTCCTCAACGACGGCCTCACAATCCTCCGGGCGGCGGCAAAGCACCACCACGGCGACAAAGGATTCCTCACAGAGGGCGTCGATTGGAACAACCACGTAGGCAAGCAGCACCACTTCGGCGAAGCGGAATTCGGCGACATAAAATACACCGAGCCGCTCCTGAACAACCTCCACATAGTAGAACCGACCCTGCTCGTGCTGAACCTGCAGTCCGCAACGACGGCACAGCGCAAGGCCAAAACGGCAAGTGGAGACAGGTGACTATCTCTATCGTATCAGAGTGTTCTGCGTCTTCGCAGCCAGCCGACGAGGCCGGCGCCGATGCCGCCCAATAGAATAGCGCCGGGAGCGGGGATGACCTGTGGGTAGCCCGCCGCCCAGAGGATGCTCTGCTGCGTAACTTCAAGCCCCGTCGCGTTCTCGTTGTCATACGCACTCAAATGGCCGTAGAACGGGGTAATAACGGCCCGCAGAGTGTCGTGTACCACCAGGGCAGCGCCGGCCGGGCCGGTTGCGAGCGTCGTCGTGTTGACTCCGGGGTCATGTATCAAGGACATGTACGTATATCCGAGGTTCTGTACGCCGAGTGACAAGTTGGAAGTTATGAAGTGAGAGTTGTCGAGCACATTCAAGTTGGTTGGAGTTTGCCAATCAAGGCTGCCGCCGCCGGCAAGTCCTAACGCGCTCGCCGTGCTTTCTGCACCGTATCCACGAAAGAACACGACACCTACAGTTCCGGCGTTCACAGTAGCAACCAAATGTGAGATGTCGCCGGGGTTCTGGCTTCTGTATTCGAATGCTACAACGTCATACGGTGAGTAATCAAACGCCGCCCCCCAGGTACTCGCGGAAGAGACTGTTACCGTATGGCCCAAGCCGGTAAGCCGTGGTATTACATTGGGCGTGGTCCCGAAATTGTCGGCCAGGAGTATGCTCACTCCTGCCCTTGTCTGCCGGGCGGCGCCAAGCACCACTGCCAGCACTGCTATGACACTTATGGCCCGCCTTGTGAACGAGGCCATCGAATCTTTAGGTTTTCTGTACGTCCACACAACACTCCTCCTATAAAAAACAGTCCAACCCACCATGCCGAGACGTCGCCCCGACAGCCAGATGCGAACACGCCACGCTGGTTCAGCAATGTATATTTTATTTTACCAGAGTGGCAATCTCTGTGTCAAGCGAATTATCGTGAAAACCACAAGATTTACAGTGGGCCAAAGGTTTGGCTCCCATTGGTCCAATTCTATGGGTGTTTGGCGCTTGCTTTTTTCATTGTCATTGGTAGAATGCTTTGTGCCGGGGCAGTTGAGTACTGGTCCAAGTGCCGGGTACGAGGCTGGAAAAACCTGGGGCGTCAGGACATAGCCTTCAAAAGGCTCAGTAATCCGGAGACTCCGGAGCGCCTGCCTCCTTGTGCCTTCTGCTCCGGCATCTTTGAAAGGCGTAATGTCATGGATGGCAAAGTGAGTTTGCCGTTGGCAGCCCTCAGGCAGGTAACGGGCGATATTCCCTGGTCGGCGCTATTTGAGTTTGCTGCGGCAGCGGCAGGAGATACAAAAAGTGCTGTGGCGCCTTGAAAAAGGCCGACGTCGATTCCTGATTATGAAGGAGCGCATAATGAGAAGTTACCGAGCATTCGTTATTATCGTGGCCTATTTGGCCTGTTGTGCCTTTATCACCATTTACTCATGGGCTGCGAAGGTGAGTCTCCGGCCCGGGCACGTAATTCCGCTGGAGAAGGGGCCTTCGCGTGCAGAGGTTAAGCGGATGTTCAGTCGCGGCGAGCCGGACGTCTGGACAGGTAAAGACCTCGAAACTATCGGCATGCCCGTCGGCGGAATCGCAACCGGCCAACTCTACCTGCGAGGCGACGGCACGCTGGCCCTCTGGCACATATTCAATAAGCATATCTTCAGCGGCTACGGCGCCGACAACTACCGCACATACAGGCC
>JAFGTU010000451.1 GCA_016933985.1 Sedimentisphaerales bacterium
GAGCGACCACCTCGGCGACTGTATGGGCCCTTGCCAAATGACGTGCCCGGCCCGAATGGATATTCCCCTGATGATTCGACAGATTGCCGCCGGCCGGCTGGCCGATGCGATTGCCACGGTCAAAAAGGATATCGCCTTGCCCGCCGTCCTCGGACGAATCTGCCCGGCCCCCTGTGAAAAGTCCTGCAGACGGGCCGCACACGATGATGCCGTCTCGATCTGCCTGCTGAAACGCTACGTCGCCGACGTCGATCTTCGCCACGAAAATCCCTACCTGCCTAAGTGTAAGCCCAAGCGAGGAAAACGAGTCGCCATAATCGGAGCAGGCCCGGCAGGACTCGCCGCCGCCTACTATCTAACGCAGGACGGCTTCGACTGCACTATCTTCGACGACCACGATGAACCCGGCGGCATGCTCCGCTACGCCCTATGTAGCACGGGCATCTTGCCCGTGTCTAACAATCATCGTAAGGATGCCGACGCCGGTAAACTGCCCCTTGATATTCTCGACAAAGAAATCGCTTCGATCATCAAATTGGGCGTCGAATTTCGCCCGCAGACGCGAATAGGAGATACGGTATCGATAGAGGCCCTGCGAAGAGATTTCGACGCCGTCTTTGTCGCAGTCGGCAAACTGGAGCAGGCCGAAGCCGAAGCGATGGGCCTGCAGGCGGACAAGAACGGCATCGTTATAGAAGCTGCAACTTATCAGACCTCTCTGCCCGGCGTCTTCGCCGGCGGCGACGCCGTCCGCAATCGCAGGCTTGCCGTCCGCTCCGTCGCCGACGGCAAGGAAGCCGCTATCGCGATAGCACAATACATCCTCGGCCAACCCGTAACGGGACCGCAAAGACCCTTCAACACGCGCATCGGCAGGCTAAAGGAAGGTGAGATGGAAATCTTCCTCAGCAATGCAAGCAAAGACCCCCGCGTAGAGCCAACCGACAATGACGACGGCTTCACGGATGACCAGGCCCGCAACGAGGCCGCAAGATGCCTCCATTGCGACTGCCGAAAGCCGCAAACCTGCAAGTTGAGGAAATACGCCAACGAATACGACGCCAAGACCAGCCGCTACCAGGGTCCCCGACGCCTTTTTGCTCAAATCCTTCAGCATCCTGATCTGATCTACGAGCCGGGCAAGTGCATCGACTGCGGAATCTGCATTCAGATTGCCGCCAAGGCCGGCGAGAAGCTCGGCTTAGCCTTTGTCGGCAGAGGTTTCGACGTCAAGGTCGCCGTCCCCTTCGACCGTTCACTCGCCGAAGGACTAAAAACCGCCGCAAAAAAATGCGCCGAAGCCTGCCCCACCGCCGCCCTCGCCCTAAAAGACTAATCCCAGTTTCTTTGTGACGAACTACCTTTTCTTACCCCCCACACTGCGCCTCTCTACAACATCTCTTCCCACCTATACTCCTCCGTAGCGCATCCCACCAGCGATTTCGAAAGTTTCAGCACAGACCATCGACCTTTTATTTGAACCGTTTTTCCATGGCTGCCTTGGCAATGACTTTGACTGAGGCCAAGTCGTCCTCGGTCTTGATGGCGTATTCTTTCCACTCGTCACTCGCGTCATAGGTGGCGATGAGGTAGTGCTGCCGACGTGGATACAGGTACGCGAAAACACGTCCGTTGACCTTCATCGAGACAGCATACTTGATTGGATCAACCGCAATATTCCCCGGTTTCCAATTCTTGATCTCGTCGAGAAGCGCACTGACTTTCGCCCGAACACTAATATCCGTTATATAATTCAAGTGATCCTCAAGATGTGCCACTTCGACGACCTCAGGTGGTGCCGTGATTTGTTGCTCTGTAAAGATCGGAACAATGTCGGCCTCGCCTTCAAACTTCAGACAATTAAAGGTAAACAGGGAAATTGGAAGATCAAGCCACTTGCACCGATTGACAAGCGTTTGCGAAAACGTAGGCGCAACAAGGAATAACCGGACCTGTTGAGTAGGGTCGATCGAGTGATTCTTGTACAGCCGGGCGAATGCTTCGACATGCGTTGAGATGTAGTCGTAGTAATCAAGTCCTTGTAGAAGCATCCCGTCCTCCTGCGTGACCTTGAGTTCGGCGACAACCAAGGACCTGCCGCTGTCTACCAAGAGGACATCAAGCCGTCCTCCGCCGGCTGGCTTCTGATGGTCCACATAGACGAGGCCCTCCTCGATCAGTCCCGCGTTGCGCCGGACAATGTCTTCAAGTTGCTGTTCCGAGACATCGGCCTTTGTGTATTTCTTCATTTTTCATCTCCGTGATCGATTAAGAATTACACTGGTCCGCATAAGATGCGGAGTTTTGGTTTTCCTGCCCGAATAACGCGCCGTGGGCCTTCTTGCCTAAGGCTATTCTGCAAAGTACTGTCGAACTTTCGCCGCAATCTGGCGATCCGTCATCCTCTCAACAGTTTCAACGCCTGCGATGCGTCCGCGCAGTTTGCTCTTTTCAAGACGTTTCTTCAGTTCGCCCTTTGCCTCGCCGGGGCCGAATATCAAAATGGCTTCCGCATCACGAAGACACGCAATTACCGCCTCGTAGTAAATGTTGAGATGTCCCGTAAACGTTCTCTGGCGCCTATCATCTGACGGCACTTTCTGCGATTCATAGCGCCCCGTAAGAGGCGAATCGCCGGAACGTTGGAGCTGTTTCTCGACCTTCGATACGATCAGTGCTATCTCTTCCCCTTTATCCGTAATAGCCACGATAATGGCCTTCCTATGGTCAATCCACAAACCCACTTTGGTTCTCATCGCGTTCTCCTTTGTCGCCGGCCTCACCTAACAATAATTAAACCCATCCGCAAAAGATGCGGAGTTTTGGTTTCCTGTCTGTATAACACGCCGCGGGCCTTCTTGCCCAAGGTGTACTAACCCCTTTGTATCCAATTCCTTGCCGCCTATCAATAACAAAATATAGCAAAGTCGCCCACTGGATTAAACGCGTATCATACTTGTTTACCGGCCTGAGGGTGGATATACTTGACCGCGGCTCTTGAGAGCTTGACAGACGATTCTCCACTGCCGACCCGGCTGTGGTTAGTATCGGTTTGTAATGTGGTCTTGTTAGAGTAGCTCGGGAAGAAAGAGGTGTGCTGCAATGCGAACGAAAGAGGCTATGAATCGCCGTGAGTTTATTAAGAGGACTGCTGCTTCCGGGATCGGGCTTGCCATTGTCCCTGCGTATGTTCTTGGGGGAGCCGGGCGGCAAAGGCCGAGCGATAAGTTGAATATCGCCCTCGTCGGCGCCGGGACTCAGGGGCTGGGCCAGTTGACCGGCTGGATAAAACGGCCGGACCTGCAGTTTGTCTCTGTCTGCGACCCCAATAGAGAGACCCGCGATTACCCGCAGTGGGGCAGGTCCCAGGGCGAGAAATTCGGCGCCGCCGGGGGCAGGGAGGTCGGCCGGCGTATGGTGAATCAACACTATGCTCAAGAGAAAAGTAAAGGCACTTACAAAGGATGCTCGGCCTACGCTGATTTCAGAGAGATGCTCGAAAAGGAAAAGAACCTCGATGCGGTCTTTATCATGACGCCGGACCATTTGCACGCGACGATAGCGATTGCCGCAATGAAGAGGAAAGTAATGGCTGGAACGCACAAGCCTATTGCCAACTTTATGTACGAGGCGAGGCTGACGTGTGAAACCGCGAAGGAGACGGGCGTTCCCACACAGCTCTTCGCCTTTCAGGACCCCATAGAGAACTACACCGTGCGGGAGTGGATTAAGCAGGGCGTGATCGGCAAGGTCAAGGAGCTGCACCGCTGGACCAACCGACCCGTTTGGCCGCAGGGCTCGCCTTACCTGCCGACGAATACGCCGCCGATACCGGAAGGCTTCGACTGGGACCTGTGGCTTGGACCTTCGCTGCCTCGCACCTATTCGCCGGATTACACGCATACCGTCTTTCGGGGCTGGTATGAATTCGGCGGCGGATGCCTGGCCGACATGGGGTACTACGGCTTCTGGGTGGACTGGCGCGTCTTGAATCTCGGCGTGCCGACAACTGCCGAGGCCGATGCGACCTTCACCTGCGAGATAAAGGATTTCCGCAGCAGCCCGGTTGGCAATGAGCTTTCTTTTCCTTATGGGGCGACGATTCGCTGGAAGGTGCCGGTGAAGGGGACGCACGAAACGATGGAAGTCTTCTGGTACGAGGGCGGGATTCGACCGAGGACGCCCGATGCCCTCATGGAAAAGAGCGGCGAGCTGACTAAAGAGGGCGTGATGTTCGTCGGGGAGAAAGGGATCATCCTGGCCGACTACGGCTACGCCAACCTCCGGTTGCTGGGAGTGAACCATGCCGATGAAGTTATCGCTTCTATCATAGTGCCGGAAGTTAAATTGATAAACCAGACAGACGAGATGGTGAATTCCTTCAAAGGGGGCAAACCTTCGCGGGGCGATTTTATCAACGCCCGGACAATAGCCGAAGCTATTTGCCTCGGCAACCTGGCAATCAGGACCGGCCGAAGGTTGCAGTGGGATGAAAAGAATCTGAAAGTTGCCAACATCCCCGAGGCCAACCAATACGTAAGACGCCAATACCGCCGAGGCTGGGAATTGTAATTCAGCGATAATATCGCTTGGATGGTCCTTTCCTGTGCGAGAATGTTCGAGACACTCGCCGGGTTCGACCGCTGCGGATATGTGGACAGGATTGCTACGAGTAACAGGTCGCATAATGCTCCATTGCGTCCATCAGCGCGTTTATGTTTTCGAGCGGGACGCCGGGGTATAGGCCGTATATCATCATCAGGCCGCCTTGCGTTGAGCCGAGCTTCTCGACCTCTTCGCGGATCAGGGCTTCGATATCGGCGGGGCTGCCGAACCGCGTCACTTGCACCCGGTCGATATCGAGGTCGATGCACACTCTGCCCTTGAGGTTCCCGGCGATCCAGTCGATTCCGTTGACAAGGTCCTGGATATTGAGGACATCCGGGCCGCACTCGATAAGGTCGTCGGCCAGATCACGAATGTCGCCGTCGCAGTGTATATGAATAATGCAGCCGGCGTCACGCGAGGGCTTTATCAGCCTCTGATAGCTCGGCTTGATGTATTTGCGAAAGTGCTGCGGCGAAAGCATTGGACCAAACTGCATACCGAGGTCCTCCGGGTAGCCCAGCCACTCGGCTCCGAGCTCGACGTACCTATTCACGAGGCCCAAGTTGAATTCTTCGACCATTTCTATGAGTCTGTGCAGCCTCGGCTCGTCGTCAGCCATGTCTAGGATGAGATTTTCGTAGCCGCGAATATCTGCCAGGGTTTGAAAGGTATGGCCGTGCTGAAGAGCGTCGTTGGCCAGTCGGCCTACAGCTTGCGGCCTTCGAGACCTCCTGGCTACACTATCCCAATTCGCCGGTCCAAGCCTCAAATTCTCTGCCGGATCGGGGGCGGCGTAGCTCTCGAATTTATGCCAGCTATCTAACGGATGCTGCCTCACCGTCCCTACAATCCCGTCGTCCGTCGTTTCCCAGACGCACCCCCATCCGTCGATATACTTTTCGCCGGTCTTTTCCCAGGGCGTCAGATTTGGCTCGATATCAATGGGCGAACCATCGAAGTCTGGAAATAACATCGGATGGTCCGCCATCAGCTCGCCCAGGGTCTTGGTCGGGTAATGATGCCAGCAGGCAGAGTTGATATGGAAATCCATAGGGATGTAGTCGGGCCGACCAAACCGAACGCTACGGAGCAGATTCTCATACTCATCAATCATGCCGGGACCCCTTGCTTTTTGTCATAACCGGTGCTTCTTCGCATACCTGAGATTCCTTTGTTCGTATCTCGAAGGCATTGTGGAATATATTGAGGCTCGAAGCCAGACACAAGCCGATTGGCTTTGATTGGGTTTGTTTTTTCGGGTTCTGGCGGGGTGGAATATTGCTGTAAGTGCTTGCGGGACAGAGTTTTGTGGTGATTTTGGCGTTGGGGAAATTGGGTTTGTTTTGCAGAATTGACTTGCAGCCACGAGGACACCAGGACACGAAGATACGAAGGAGAGAAGATCGCAAAGAACCGAAGACAAGAGCCTGAATGGCAAAATGGGCGGGATGGGCTGGTTGGGCAGTTTATAGAAAAGATGCTCGATGCCGGCTTCTCGATGCTTGATAGTTGATGATTGATTATCGATTCGGGCATGATTCGACCCTCCTTATTGATATTCAGTTTGGCGGGTATTATATTAGATGCTTGGTTAAATGTCAAGTGAATTGTCGTTTTTAGGCGGGTTTGACGCAATTGGTGCGCTTTTGTGGCCCTGTTTTTGGGGCTATATGTTGCGTTGTATTTTGTTGCCCGGCGGCGGCGGAGGGGTATAATAGTACGGGATTTGGTGCGAAATTTGGTTATGACTTTTACCGGGGCGTTGCCTGGTGGGGCAATTATGCGTGATTTTAGCAAGGCCAAGCGAATAGTAGTCAAGATCGGGACGAACGTGCTGACGAAGGGAGATTGTGTCGATAGTGCTTACGTCCGGCGGGTCGCCTCACAGGTTGGCTCGCTCTTAGCGGGCGGGCGACAGGTAGTCATCGTGAGCTCCGGCGCTATCGGGATGGGGGCGGGGCAACTTCACTTGGACGAGAAGGTCAAAGGGATGAAGATGCGGCAGGCGTGTGCGGCCATCGGCCAGCCGCTGCTGATGCAGGAATATCGCAAGTCGTTCCTGCGGCACGGCATCACGGTCGCCCAGGTCCTTTTGACCGCTGAGGTACTTAGCAACAGGAAGACCTATCTGAACCTGCGCAATTCCATCGAGACGCTCCTCGATCTAAAAGTGCTACCCGTTCTCAACGAGAACGACAGCGTCAGCACGGATGAGATCGGGACTGCTTTCGGGGACAACGACAAGCTCAGCGCGCTGGTCGCCAGCAAGATCGATGCGGACCTGCTGATTATCCTCAGCGACATCGATGCGCTTTACGATAAGAATCCGCAAGAACACCCGGACGCCAGGCCGATACCTGCCGTCTTCGAGATAACGCCGCAAATGGTCAAGAACGCCGGCGGGGAGGGGAGCAAGTACGGCACGGGCGGGATGAGAACGAAGCTCGAAGCGGCGAAGATAGCATCCAACGCGGGGTGCAGAATCGTCCTTGCCGACGGCAGGCTGAAAGACGTGATCGGTCGGGTCATTGGCGGCGAGGAGATCGGGACTGTGTTTATGCCGAAGCGGAAGCTCTCGAACCGCGCGAGGTGGATTCTCAACAGCACCCCCGCGGGGACGATAACTATCGACGCGGGCGCTATGCAGGCCCTGCGAAACCGTAAGAGCCTGCTGCCCAGCGGCGTAACCGGGGTCGGGGGGACATTCGAGGCCAGCGCCGTCGTTATGCTCAACAACAACGCGAAAGCGGTGACAAACTTGAGCAGCTCCCAGTTAAAGGCCCTAGCCGGCAAGCACAGCTCCGAAATCAGAAAGATCCTCGGCCCGAAACACCGGGACGTGGTCGCAATACCGGAAGACATTGTCATAATCGACTATTGATTGCTCTAAGTGCGTGAGGGCCGGGGACATATACCGCCAAGATATGGCGCCCGGCCGGGACGGGAGGCTTGGCTCTGTGATCAGGCTGAATTGCGACAATTGCGGGCAAATGATGCAGGCCCGCCGGGAGTACGCCGGCAAAAAGTGTAAATGCCCGAACTGCAAGAGCATAGTCAGAGTTCCCACGCCGGCAGCGGCCGGACCGCCCGGGAATCAGAGGGCCGCTGCTGGAATAGGAGGCGATTCATCTCAAAAGACTTTGAAACCATCTCTGGCAAAAAGGTTAACGGATGAGGGGCTCGAACCGGCAGAACGCCGCACAATCGGCATTTCCGGCCTCTGCAGAAGAATACGGACGTTTCTGACTCCGAGCTATAGCGAGGTATCGCTGTTCTTGATGAGCGTGACAACGTTTTTTGTCTTCAGCTTTAATCCGGTGGTTCGTCAGCGGTTTGTCGATTTGGTATTCTCGGCACCAGGGATCTTTTTGGCAGGCGTCTATGTCATCATGTACGGCTGCGGGCTGGTTTTATGCGTCTATCACATATTCAGCTCCAGAGAGAAGAGCAGCGTCGAGAAATACCTGATGCTGTTCTTTGCCGTGCTTACCAACGGTATCAGCGGGATTTGCGCGGGCGTATATATATTCAGGCACTCCATCCTGTGGCTTGCGGTGCTGCCGATTTGGAACATCATCAGCGGCGTTGTCTTGATTCTCATGCTCTGGTTCGAAGCCATTGACAGAGAGTGCGTCAACGATCAGGATGCAACAGCAGGTCAGGCAATGATTGGATTCGTAATGGTTCTGGCCGTTTTTCTGGCGTGCAGCTCTCTGCTCAGACTTCACTGGTCCATTACATTCTCAATCTGCATTGCATACTCCACGAGTTTTGAAAGGGCTATTCGAAGACTATTCCGCTGAACGCACGCTCGCGATTGGCGCAAAAAGAAAGGAGTTGCGGATTCAATGACGCAACCCCTTAAAAAAGAGCAACTGGTATTCTGATAAATGTCAGAGCAACATCCTTCTCAATCTCTGCCTCCTCCGAAGCCACTGAACGCACTCTGACAGCTTTTCGTCACCCATATTCTCAGAAGCCAGACTCTATGCTCATATCTATCTTTGCCATTCTACCCAGTCTTACTTTTGGCGTCAATGACAAAGCCGCTGTTTTTTCGATTTTTCCGTTATTGCCATCTTCTCCGTCAATTATGCGGAAACCGGCCATAATTGTGGCCGAGGTTCGTTCTTCGCTCCCTGTGAGCCAGCGATGATACAATATTTCAAGCGCACTAACAAAAAACTTCTTTTTTCCCTTGACTATGGCGGTCAGTGTGCTATACTTATAGTACACTATACTACTATATATCTAATACGCAAGAGCTCATGGAGGCAATTGATGATTGAGTTTGGATTAGACGTCAAGAGCGGCGTGCCCTTCCATCGTCAGATCGTGGACCAGATCAAGTACGGCATTGCTTCCGAACGGCTGCTGGGCGGCGAGCAACTGCCCACCGTCCGCGAACTGGCCGTCCAGCTTCAGATAAATCCGAATACCGTTCGCAAGGCGTACTGCGAATTGGAAATCTTAGGAATACTCAATACCCAACAGGGAACGGGCACTTTTGTCGGCAACCGCGAGGTGGAGATCGACAAGACGGAGAAGGAACAAATGCTTAAGCAGATATGCGACGAACTTGTCGCCCGCGGGAACCAATACGGCTTTACTCTCAAAGAAATTGTCATTCACTTGAATAGGAGATCAACAGATGGCAGCGAAGACTAAAACCAATTCCCCCCAGCCCAGCCTTGTCCACCAGTACAAGGCAACCGTTCAACTCGAAGCGGAGGCGGCGTCGCTTAACTGGGTCGCCGCCCTGGCGGCTGTCGTCGTCGTGTTCGTCGGCGGCGCAGCAAACCGGCTCATTACGGGCGATTGGGGCGTGATCAATTCATATCTTGTCGTGCCGACGGTGCTGGTCGCGGCGGTTTGTTTCTTCGGGATCAAGGTTGCCAACCAGTGGGAACGCGCCGTGGTGCTTAGGCTCGGGCGATTCCAGTGCCTCAGAGGGCCGGGGCCTTTCTTTATTATCCCTATCATCGATACGGTCGCGCATAGCGTCGATATGCGTATCCGCTCGACGGATTTCAGCTCCGAATCGACGCTCACCAGGGATACGGTCCCTGTCAACGTTGACGCTATTTGTTTCTGGATGGTATGGGACGCCAAGAAGGCCATTCTCGAGGTGGAGGACTTCTACCTGGCCATTGTACTGTCGGCCCAGACGGCCCTGCGCGATATCATCGGGACGCATCAATTGACCGAGATGCTCAGCCATCGAGAGGCGCTGGGCAAGAAGCTCCAGGCCATCCTCGACGAAAAGACCAATCCGTGGGGGATAACGGTGCAATCCGTCGAGATTCGCGACATCATACTGCCCAAGGACCTCGAAGACGCAATGAGCAAGGAGGCCCAGGCCGAACGCGAACGCCACGCGCGAATAATACTCGGAACGGCAGAGACCGAGATAGCAGGGAAATTCGCCGAGGCCGCCAAACAGTACGAGTCCAACCCCGGAGCAATGCACCTGCGAGGAATGAACATGCTGTTTGAGGGCCTAAAAGAAAAAGGCTCAATGGTAATAGTCCCAAGCTCGGCCCTCGACACAATGAACCTCGGAGCAATAGGAGGCCTGGCGGCATTAAGCCAAACGAAGAACATCGAGGCCAAAGAACAGGTAAGGGGTTGACAATCGGCTGGGGATTGTGAATAATCGGGGCAGAACAGCCGAAGTGGCGGAATTGGCAGACGCGCGGGATTCAAAATCCCGTCCTGGCAACAGGGTGAGGGTTCGACTCCCTCCTTCGGCAGTGCGGTTTCGTATTGCGTGGTGCGTATCGCGTATTGCGCAGCATTTGGGGCGGTAGTGTGTCCTACGTCGTCGTGCCGACGGCTAAACGTATAACCGGATGGTATTAGCCAAGGGGCAATCTGTCACTTTGTGACAAAGGGGGAGAGTTCACGCAGTTGGTTTACTATTTTGGGCATTATTTCTATTGTGAAATCTACCTCTTTTTGGGTGCTGTACCTGCTCAGGCTGAATCTTATGGAGCCGTGGGCGGCGGTGAAGGGTACTCCCATTGCTCTTAGGACGTGTGAGGGTTCGAGGGAGCCGGAGGTGCAGGCTGAGCCGGAGCTGGCACAGATGCCGTATTTATCGAGCATCAGCAAGATCGCTTCTCCTTCGATGAACTCGAAGCTGATGTTGGTTGTGTTGGGGAGGCGGTTTTCGGGGTCGCCGTTGATTCTGCAGTCGGGGCAGGCTTCGAGGATGCCCTTTTCGAGCTTGTCGCGGAGATTTCTTACGCGGGTATTTTCCAATTCGATATTACGGGCTGCGAGCTCGCAGGCCTTGCCGAGGCCAACGATGCCGGGCACGTTTTCGGTTCCGGCCCTTCTGCCTGCCTCCTGGTGGCCGCCGAGCATAAAGGGCGAGAGGCGTGTGCCCTTGCGGACGTAGAGGACGCCGACGCCTTTGGGGGCGTGGAGCTTGTGGCCTGAGAGGCTGAGCAGGTCGATGTGGCTTCCGGACAGATCGAGCGGGATCTTGCCGACGGCCTGGACGGCGTCCGTGTGGAACAGGGCGTCTTTTTCGGCGACCATTCGAGCGATTTTTTCTGCGGGGAAGACCGTTCCTGTTTCGTTGTTGGCGTACATTATGGTTACCAGTGCGGTGTTGGCGTCGATTTGGTCTTCGAGCTCGTCGAGGTCGAGTCGGCCAAATCTATCCACGCCTATCTCGACGACGGTATATCCGGCGTTTTCGAGGTCCCGGCAGACCGTCAGGACGGCGGGATGCTCGACGCGCGAGGTGATGACCTTTCGCTTGTTGGGGACGGCGGCGAGCGCGCCCTTAATAGCTGCGTTGTCGGATTCTGTACCGCAGCTTGTGAAGATTATCTCGGCCGGCTCGCATCCGAGCAGAGAAGCGACCTGCTCGCGGGCGTTTTTGATTCTATGGCCGATTTGTCCGCCGAAAGTGTGCATACTTGACGGATTGCCGTAGAGGTCGCAAAACAGGGGCCTCATCTCTTCGAGGACTTCTTCAGCGACCTTTGTTGTTGCGTTGTTGTCGAAATATATTGTTTCCATTTTTGGCTCGATCCCTGTGTTTTTTGACACGGATTAACACTGTCATTTTTGGAAATGGTGTGCCCAGCACACCCTACCTTGTTAAATTGGTACTGATTTACACAGTTTAGTGTCAACCGGTGGTGAAACCACCGGCTAAATATTAGCTGTCGGGCTCTTTTTGTTCTTCCACTACGAGGTCTTCCGAGACAAATTCTCTCAGTTTGGCCTCGACGACGTCTCTCATGGTGAATTCTGCGAGATGGCATTGGGCGCACATTCCTCTGAATGCGACGATGACCTTGTTGCCTTCTACGTCGATTAACTCGATGTTTCCGCCGTCGGCTCTTAAGGTCGGGCGTATTTGCTCGTTAATTGTCTGCTGTATTAGGTGTATCTTCTGGATGTTTGTCAGTTTTCCGGGCCTTGAGGCTTTCGGGGCTGGGGTCTCGGCTTCTTTCTCGCCCTGGACCTTTTGGATTATTTTCTCGATTTCGCCGTGGCATCCGCCGCATCCACCGCCGGCCTTGCAGTAATTGGTGACGTCTTCTACGGCCGCCAGGTCGTTTTCCCGGATGACCCTTTCTATTTCGGTCTCTGTGACGCCAAAACACGTGCAGACGACCGCGCCTTCGAGTTCGTGCTTTGTCGCACCGCCTCCCTTGTAGTTTTCTATTGCGGCTTCAAGGGCTTCCCTGCCCATGACGGAGCAGTGCATTTTCTGTTCGGGCAGGCCTCCGAGGTAGTCGGCGATATCCTTATTGGTTACTTTGATTGCCTCGTCGAGCGTTTTGCCTTTTATCAGCTCGGTTAGGACGGATGAGGTTGCGATAGCGCTTGCACAGCCGAAGGTCTTGAACTTCGCATCGGCTATGCGTCCATCGTCATCAAGCTTGAAGGTCAGCTTGAGGGCGTCACCGCAGGCGAGTGAGCCCACCTCGCCGATGCCATCGGGATTTTCCACTTCTCCCACGTTTCTCGGGTTGAAGAAGTGGTCTCTTACCTTGTCAGTGTAGTCCCACATTTTAGTCCTTAGTTTTTAGTTCTTAGTTTTGAGTTTCAGTTTTGAGTTTTGCCTTTCGTATCGCGTTTCTTATTCTCGCAACCGGTTTTGACTATGCTGGTTAGTATTTTTATCAGCTTCTCAGAAAGCTCGATCAGGGTTTCAGTCCTGACATCGTCGGTGGTAGCAGTATCTCTGATCAGCCTGAGCCAGTAGTTTGTTTCTCTCGCTTCTTTCGAGGCAATACACATCCTGGCAAAGAAGTCCTTTCTGCTGGAGCCGGCCAAAGCTTCCTCGATATTGGCTCCAATGCTCGTGCCGGAACGCAAGAGTTGACGAGCGATCTCGTATTGTCTTTGTTCCTTTAGCTTCCCGCAGAAGTCGACAATTCGCAAGGCAAAATCATAGCTTTTCTGTATGGCAATGCTTTGCGCCATCAACTCAAACCTTAAAACTCATCACTTAGAACTGGCCTGGAGTGCTTGTTTGACGTCTGCTATTATATCGTCTATGTGTTCGGTTCCCACCGAAATTCTTATGTAGTCCGGCGTTACCCCGGCGGCAAGCTGCTCGGCTTCGCTAAGCTGCTGATGGGTCGTGCTGGCGGGGTGAATGACGAGAGTCTTGCTGTCGCCGATATTTGCGAGGTGGCTGGCGAGCTTTAGGGAGTTGATGAATTTTGCTCCGGCCTGTTTTCCGCCCTTAATTCCGAATCCGATGATTGCCCCGCATCCTTTCTTGAGATATTTCTTTGCGAGGGCGTGGTCGGGATGTGATTCGAGGCCTGGGTAGTTGACCCAGGTTACTTCGGGTTGTTTCTCGAGCCATTTGGCGAGGGCGAGTGCGTTTTGGCTGTGTCTTGGCATTCTGAGGTGGAGGGTTTCGAGGCCCTGTATGAAGAGGAATGCGTTGAAGGGCGACATGCAAGGGCCCATATCGCGGAGGAACTGCGTCCTTGCTTTAATGATGTAAGCGAGATTGCCGACCGCTTCGACGTATTTAACGCCGTGGTAGCTTGGGTCGGGCTCGGTGAGCTCGGGGTATCTGCCGTTGGTCCAGTCGAAATTGCCGGAATCGACGATTGCTCCGCCGATGGATGTTCCGTGTCCGCCGATGAATTTCGTGCAGCTATGGACTACGATGTCGATGCCGCAGTCGATGGGGCGAAAGAGGATTGGGGTCATCACGGTGTTGTCGCAGATTACCGGCATGCCGTTTTTGTGGGCGATATCTGCGATCATCTCGTACTGGAGGACATCGTTCTTCGGGTTGCCGAGCGTTTCGATGTATATGAGGCGGGTATTGTCCTTAATGGCCTTTGCGAAGCTCTCCGGATTCTTGGGGTCGACGAAGGTGACTTCGATTCCGAGCTTTGGGAATGTCTGGCCGAAGAGGGTAACGGTGCCGCCGTAGAGGGAGTTCGATGAGACAATGTGCTGGCCTGCGCCGCAGATGTTGAAGATGCTGGTGTATATGGCGGACTGGCCTGAGCTGAATGCCAGGCCGCCGAGGCCACCTTCGAGTGCTGCGATGCGTTTTTCAAACACATCGGTTGTCGGATTCATCAGCCGCGTGTAGATATTGCCGAATTCTTTCAGTGCGAAGAGATTTGCGGCGTGGTCGGTGTTCTTGAAGATGTAGCTGGTCGTCTGGTAGATTGGGACCGCCCGGCTGAGGGTGTCGGAATCGACCTGCTGGCCCGCGTGCAGGGCCAATGTTTCCAAATGATACTCATTTTCCTGGGTCATGCTTGACTCCTGTGCTATTATGCGGGCAAGACTTCTATCATTCTATCGAGCGATTTTTTGGCTCTTACTCTAATATCGTCGGGGACGGTGATCTGGTACTGCATATCCTCCAACGATGCGACGATTTTGTCCAAAGTTATCTTCTTCATATTGGGGCAAATGGCCCTTTCCGAGGCAGGAATAAACTCCTTGCCGGGATTTTGCTTTTTGAGGGTGTGTATGATTCCTATCTCTGTCGCGATTATGAATTTGCGTTCGGCGCTTCCGGCGGCGAATTTGAGCATTTGGGAGGTGCTGAGCAGCTCGTCGGCCAGCTCCTTGACAGGCTCGTTACATTCGGGGTGCGCCAAGACGATGGCTTCGGGGTGTTCTTTCTTTGCCAGCTTTAGGTTTTCTTCGGTAATCAGTATGTGTGAAGTGCAGTAGCCGGGCCAGAAGATGAGGTTGCGAGAAGTCTTGTCTGCGACGTGGCGTCCGAGGTGGCAATCGGGCACAAAGATTATCTCGGCTTGCGGCGGCAGGCTCTCGACAACCTCAACTGCGTTTGCGCTGGTGCAGCAATAGTCGCTCTCGGCTTTTACCTCTGCGGTGCTGTTGACGTAGCAGACAACCAGGGCGTTTGGGTGTTGGTGCTTTAGCTGACGGAGTTGTTCTGCGGTTATCATATCGGCCATAGGGCAGCCGGCGTGCTTGTCGGGCAGGAGGACGGTTTTTTGCGGCGAGAGTATGGCGGCGGTTTCTGCCATGAATTTTACGCCGCAGAATACTATTACGTTGGCATCCGTATTTGCGGCCTTTACGCTGAGGCCCAGAGAATCGCCGCAGAAATCAGCGAGGTCCTGTATCTCACCGGGCTGATAGTTGTGGGCGAGAATGACGGCATTTCGCTGTTTTCTTAGTTTTTCTATTTTTTCAAGCAGGCGCTGGTCCACGGGTCGCTCCTGAGCTACTGTGAGAAGGTAAATCGATTACGGTTTCCTGCCTTTATGCCTGGTGTAAACGAGGTCGGGGTTGGCGGTCGTGACGGTGACTCCTGGTGGGACGGGCTTTTTCACCCAGACGTTGCCGCCTATTATTGCTCCCCTGCCGATGACAATATCGCCAAGTATTGTCGCCTCGGCATATATGGTTACGTCATCCTCTATAGTCGGGTGTCTCTTTCCCGACTTTATAATCCTGCCTCTTTCATCCTTGGGGAAACTCATTGCACCGAGGGTAACTCCCTGGTAGATTTTGACTCTGTCGCCGATGATTGTTGTCTCTCCGATAACGACTCCGGTTCCGTGGTCGATGAAGAAGCTCCGGCCGATCCTTGCGCCGGGATGGATGTCTATTCCGGTTTTTGCATGTGCGCACTCGGTCATAATTCTCGGTATCAGGGGTACCTGTTCGAGAAATAATTCGTGGGCGATTCGATAGGTTGCTATCGCAATGACACCGGGATAGCTTATTACAATCTCCTCGCATGATTTTGCCGCGGGGTCGCCTTCGAAGGCCGCGTGGACGTCGCCCTTGAGCCGTTCTCTTATTATCGGCAGTCTGTTCAGAAGACTCTGCGTCACGTTTTCGGCCCTTATCCGGCAGTCGCAATCGTCGCATTCTTTTATTCTGCACTGATACTGGTAGGCCCGCTCTATTTGACCGGACAGCTCTGTATAGATTTCGTAGAGGATGTCACCGAGGACAAATTTGACGTTTGCCTTTGTGATAACCCTATTGCCGGTATGTCCCGGGAAGAGGACCTCGAAGATCAAGTCGAGAATCTTGAGTATCTCGCCCCTTACGGGCAGATTTGACGCATCGATGAAGTTGATGCCGTAATCGCCTTTGTACGTCTCTGCGATTTCATCGACGAGCGTCGTAATTTTGCGGTCGGTAAGTTTTTTCTTTTTCATATTTGCGGTCCTCTGCATGAAATTCGCAGGCGGGTTACGCCGGTTGAAACATTTCCGTCGAGATATACCTCTCGCCGGTATCGGGCAGGATCACGACAATTGTCTTGTTTTGGTTTTCGTCGCGTTGTGCAAGGTCAATCGCGGCCCACAGAGCGGCTCCGGAGCTGATACCGGCCAGGATGCCTTCTTTGCGCGCCAACTGTCTTGAGGTTCCTATTGCGTCGGCGTTTGTGACCCGGACGATTTGGTCGATGAGATCGACATTTAGAACATCGGGGACAAAACCTGCTCCTATGCCTTGTATTTTATGGGAGGCAGGCCGGCCTCCGGACAGTACGGGCGAATCCGCAGGCTCCACGGCAACGATCCGGATCTTCGGATTGTTCTGTTTGAGCACTTCGCCGCATCCGGTCAACGTTCCGCCTGTGCCCACGCCGGCGACGAAGATGTCGATTATGCCGTCGGTATCCATCCATATCTCTTTTGCGGTTGTCTCTCTGTGAACCTGAGGGTTTGCAGGGTTCTTGAATTGCTGCGGCATGAACGAATTCTCGTTGTCCTTTGCAAGCTGTTCTGCTTTCTCGATGGCGCCGGCCATTCCCAGCTTTGCGGGAGTCAAGATAAGCTCCGCGCCGAAGAGCTCAAGGAGCTTTCTTCTCTCAATGCTCATTGATTCCGGCATTGTGAGTATTAGTTTGTATCCTTTTGCGGCACAAACGAAGGCCAGCCCGATTCCGGTGTTCCCGCTGGTCGGCTCTATAATGACGGTATCCGGTTTTATCAAGCCGTCTTCCTCTGCGCATTCTATCATGGCCTTGGCGATTCTGTCTTTGACGCTTCCGGATGGATTGTAAGACTCAAGCTTGGCGAGAATGACGGCGTTGGGCGGGCCAAGCTTGTTGATTCTCACTAAGGGCGTGAAGCCGACAGCGGCGGTGATGTCTTCGAATATTGCGCTCATAGGTTTCTCCTTGTGCGTGTTAAATATGATAACTCACGGCACCATGGGCCCTTGCCTTGTCGATCAGGTCCTGGAGAGTACTCGCCGCGAGGACCTCTTCGATTGCTTCGTGCATCTGTGTCCAGACGAGCCTGGCGGCGCATCCGGCGGCCCGCTGACAATACTCCTCATCCTCGGCACACTCTGCGGTAGTGACGGTTCCTTCGAGACAGTGAAAGACTTCACTGAGCCTGATCTCGTTCGAGGGTCTCGCGAGCACGTAGCCTCCCTTGGCCCCTCTAACACTCCTTACGAGGCCGGCTGATTTCAGAACGGCCATCAGTTGCTCGAGATACTTTGCAGATATATCCTGGCGATTGGCTATTGCCTTTAGCTGCATAGGGCCCTTCCCGGCATTTTCAGCCAATTCCAAGATAGCCCTAACCCCATATCTTGTTCTTGTAGATAGCTTCATCTGCAAACCCTAATATTCCTACTATTTTGGTAGTATATTATACGCTGCCGCCATGGCATGGAACAAGAAAAAATTGAAAAATGTTGAATATTTTCGAATAGGCCGGAGTTCTTGAGCGTTTTTTGGCTTAGAACACACGTCATGCGGCGGTTTTGGAGCATATTCAGGGCTGCCTACGTCATTATGACCGTCCAATTCGCTTGACAGGCTGTAAGACAAGGCGTAGAATGAAAGGGTTCTTATGTGTGGGCATAAGAAAGGGGAAAAAAAGGCAAATGGCAAAACGCGTCAAGAAAAGAGTCGTTTTCATATCTTCGTTTCTTCCAAGAAAATGCGGAATAGCAACTTTTACGTCCGATCTGATCACAAGCACGGCAGCGGCGGCTAAAGGCGAGTTCGAGCCTTTGGTTGTTGCGATGTGCTCCGGAGACGATCTGAAGTACAACGATCCGGTCAAGTTTGAGATTAGGCAGAACGTCAAGAGCGATTACATCTGTGCGGCGGATTACATCAATTTCAGCCACGTTGACCTGGTGTCTGTACAGCATGAGTTTGGTCTTTTCGGCGGCGAAGGCGGCTCCTACCTCAGCCTGCTTCTCGACCGGCTCAAATCTCCGATCATAACGACTTTGCATACGGTGGTCGATGAGCCGGATGAGGCGTACCGCAAGGCCATGATTGACATGTGCGAAGTCTCATATAAGGTTGTCACGATGAACGAGCGCGGCGTGACAATGCTTAGGGACGTTTACGGAGTATCGACCAGGACGGTGGAGCTGATTGCTCACGGGATACCTGATTTGCCGTTTGTTGACAGCAACTACTATAAGCACAAGTTCGGTATGGAGGGACGCAGAACGATTCTGACGTTCGGGCTTCTTAATAAGAACAAGGGCATTGAGGTGATGCTCAAGGCAATGCCGCGCATAATCGAAGCGGAGCCGTCCGTGGTATATATCGTGTTGGGAATGACGCATCCGAACGTGGTCAAGTACGACGGCGAATCGTACAGATTCAGTCTTCAACGGCTGGTGAAAGACCTCGGACTGGAAAACCACGTAATCTTCCACGACAGGTTCGTCACGGACCAGGAGCTTCACAACTTTCTTTGCGCTGCGGAGATCTATGTCACGCCGTATATCAGCAGGAACCAGTTAACCAGCGGGACGTTGTCATTTGCGGTGGGGACCGGCAAAGCGGTTGTATCGAGTCCCTACTGGGCCGCGGAAGAGCTGCTGGCCGACGGGCGGGGCAAGTTAGTGGAATCGGGCAATTCCATCGAGATGGCCGATGCGATAATCGATCTGCTCAAGAATGATTCGTTGTTCTATTCCCTGCGGCGGAGCGCCTACGAGTACGGTCGCTCTCGGACGTGGCCCAAGATTGGGCAGGCTTACTGGAAGCTGTTCGGCGCGAAGCAGCTTCCGGTGCGAATAGCTGCCAAGAGCCTTCTTTCGGCAGCCGAGACTATATCAAGCATCGCCGCGCCTGAGCCGTCTCTCGAACATCTCAAGAAGCTGACGGATGATACGGGGCTTTTTCAGCACGCGAAGTTCACTATACCAAACAGGGACCTTGGGTATTGTACGGATGATAATGCCAGGGCGCTGATGGTTATGGTGGAATACCACGCTCAGCACCCCGGGCCCGAAGCTCTGGGGCTTTTCGAGCTGTATCTGTCGTTTGTTATGCACGCGCAGAACAAGGACGGCTCGATCAGGAACCTCATGGATTTCGACCGCACTTGGCGGGAAAGCGAGCCTGCAAACGATGCTTTCGGTCGCGTGCTATGGGCCTTGGGAACTGTAATGGCAAAGCCCCCGTCGCCGGCGTATCTTTCGATAGTCAAGGACTGTTTCGACAGGTCCGTCGGGCGCGTTCAGCGACAATACCCTCGAGGAATGGCCTATTCGATACTGGGCATGTCGGATTATCTCAAGCAGTTTCCCGGCGCCAGTGACATCAAACGCCAAGTGGAGATGGCGGCAGACGAACTTGTCAAACAGTACGAAGAGAGCAGTCTGCCGGATTGGCAGTGGTTCGAGGATGCGCTGACTTACGATAATGCGGTATTGTGTCACGCCTTGTTTGTGGCGGCGGCGACCCTGGAAAACGAGAAATACCTGGCTGCTGCAAAGAATACGTGCGACTTTCTTCTTGCCGACTGTTTCAATGCAGACCACTTCAGCTTCATAGGCTGCAACGGATGGTATGAGAGAGGTAAGCATCGGGCCTCCTTCGACCAGCAGCCGATCGAGGCTGCCGGCACAGTTATGATGCTGCGTTCGGCTTACGATGCAACGGGAGACAACAGGTTCCTCGGACTTCAGAGAAGGGCCTTCGATTGGTTTCTCGGCGCGAACGACCTGGGCCTTCCGCTCTATGACTTCAGGACGAAGGGATGCAGCGACGCGCTGATGCGAAGCGGCGTCAACATCAATCAGGGTGCTGAGAGTACGGTGAGTTTCCTTCAAAGCCTGCTGGCGATAGTGGAGACGTATGCGATAATTCACAAAGTCCAGGACGGCCAGGCCAAGCTGCCGCACCAAGTCGGCTTGTTTGACGAGATAGC
This sequence comes from Sedimentisphaerales bacterium, assembly GCA_016933985.1. Classification (GTDB taxonomy): domain Bacteria; phylum Planctomycetota; class Phycisphaerae; order Sedimentisphaerales; family Anaerobacaceae; genus JAFGCD01. The sequence continues at coordinate 20,256 of JAFGTU010000451.1, forward strand.
CCAGCCCCCCGCGGCAGTAGGTTTTGTGCCCGTCAAGCACGGAAATCGCAAGCAAGCGTTGGAAGTCGAGGAGTCCACGTGAGAGTTCAGAACGGTGGGCCTTTTGCCCGACGGTGAAGAATTGTCTGGCTACAGTCAAACAAGCCTCGCCGCAGTGGATTCTCCCAACCGGTTAGGGGAACGTTTGCCGGCGCCACGTCTCCTTTCAAATTGAGATTTTCTCGGCGTGGCCCAGCATTTTCTTCTTTTCTGCAAAAAACAACTTGCACATCCGGCTTGGCGCCTGTTAGTATATGTCCGGTGGGCTGGGGATATCCTCTCTCTCCTCTCTCCCTCCGCGCCTCAGCCCACCGTTATTGGCGTTTTTTTCGTGGAAATCAGCGTTTTGACCCCATACCAGCGGGCATATTGGGCGGAATTTACGGCGAATGACCCGGGTACAGACAGGCAGTTGCCATACAAGAACCCACACTTTCGCAGTCAGGGAGGGGCTTTTCTGCACATAATCGCGGTATTTCGCACCATCAAAGACACCTAGCGACTACAGTATTTTAGGATTTTTAGGAAATTTGCACAATTTGCACTTGACAGAGCCTGATAAGATGGGGTATTATTATATAATAGCATTACATGGAGGTATGGTGAGAAGGCTCTGTGGAGCATTCCCCATCAAGACAAGGTGTTGGGTGATTTTGCAAGCACGCGAGGTGCGCGTGAATTCGGATCGGATTAGTGAGTACTGACTGGAAGGAAGGTGAATAATGGTAGTAAGACAAATTGCGTTCGGATTAGCAGTCCTGCTTGTTGCCGCGTGTGGAGCGGAGGCAGTTACGACTCTGTTGGCGCTCGACTATGACCCAGGATGGCCTTGGCCCGGCAACCAACGCTGGAAGGATATGGCGGACAACATGTACGCAGGCGCGCCGGACATGACCCCAACATCGCAGGATTATGCCGGCGCAAGCGTAAGTGTTGACTATAGCGTCATAGGGTCTCAGTTGGCCGGCACGGTCACGGCAACGGGGCTTAAGCCCAACTTTGCGTATCAATTGAAGCTGGAAGGCTCAAGCGACGGGTGGACGAACAGCACGCTGCAATCCATCGGCCGGGACAGCAGCGGCACAGGTTATCTGCTATTCGGTTCTCTTGTGACCGACGAGAACGGTGACGCTGTAGTGAATTATGTGACGGACAGCAGCTATCACGTCCTCCATAAAACTCCGTCGTCGTCAGGGACGTTTGGCAAGCGAGCGCCAACTGCCAACGATGGTCCGGTGAGCAGTTACAGTTTCGATCCGGATACGAGCTCGCCGTGGTATGACGTGGACTATTCGGCGGCCACGGTCGATATCTACGGCATGTGGGAAAGCGGCAGGGCGCTGCCGGGCACACTGGAATTGCCGAGTGGCAGCTACATCTGCAAATTCGTGCTCACCGAGGAATCGTTTCACGACAACACGGGGACCTTTAACCCCAGCTGGGGCATTTATAGCGGGGCCCCCGGCGGCTCATGGGCATCACCCTTCAAGGGCGACATCACCTTTGTAGTCCCAGCTCCGGGAGCTGTTCTGTTGGGTAGTATTGGCGTCGGTCTTGTCGGTTGGCTGCGAAGACGACGAAGTTTGTAGGCCTAATTAACAATAATAAGAAGGACAATGGATTGATGTTGTGTTAGCAACGTAGCAATTTGTTTGGAGGTCAAGTGATGAAGAATTTTGTGGTAATTGTGGTGTTGGCTCTCTGTGCAGGACCGGCACTGGCGGCGTACACGGTGGATTTAGGCTCGTCTGAGCCGTATGCGATGGCGGATTGGAGTTCGATAAATCCGGACAGCATCGGCGGAGGCTGGGGCGGTTTCGGCAGCGGAGGCGATAACTATACCTCCCCCACAACCGCGAGCTTCGACAAGAAGTGCAGGACGATCTGGGGACAGAACGACTCAAGGATAGCGACGATCACGTTCCCGACCGCTATAGACTCCGTGGAGATTAGACACCTTGACGGGCTGGCGCTGGACTGCGCCGGCGGTGGCGGCGATGACTTCGACGTCTATGTTGACTATGTGTATTGGGGCAGCTATGTCTCCAACCCGGCTACGAACGAATACTGGGTAGAGACGACGTTCTCCGGCACTGCCGGGCAAGTCCTGATGCTCATAGCGACTGATCCGGCCTGGAGCGCCCAGAGCACCTGGGGCCAGGTAGGCATAGATCGCGTTGTTGCGGTTCCGGAACCCGTGACGATAGTGCTGCTTGGTCTCGGCGGGCTGATGC